>CACZQX010000320.1 GCA_902783445.1 uncultured Lachnospiraceae bacterium | reverse complement strand
TGGATACTTCGCAGCGTCGTTTAAGTTTGTATATGACGATGATGATACAGTTGGTGATTTTAAGGATGACATATTACAGCAGGTTGAAATTGAGAACGGAGTCCACAATGTACAGGTGATATTAGATGACAACCCTGATCTAGATAACGATACGTTGCTAAAAGATTTAACCGCTTCCAGTATTCACGTAGCGTTTAGCGCTGATGAAAATATTATTTCGGTAGTAGGTATGTATGGCTCAAAAGACTTTAGATGGATTAATCATAATCATAGTTATGATTCAAAAAGAATTATGATAGTTAAATATGAAAGTGGAGACACTTATCAGGATATGATTGATAAATTGGGAGAGCCGGGCGTTGCTCCGGACGTCAAAACAGACATGGCTTTTGTAAAATGGGTTCCGTATACGGGAGTTAATAATTATAAATGGACTCCAACTGACACGGTAGAAAGTCGAACTGCCGGTAGCCCAAATAACATAGTTGTTTCGGCATTATACAATTATAGATTTGCTTGCCTAAGGTTAATATCCGGCTCGACTTATGAAGACGAGTTTTCATGGTTCGCATGGCCGGTAGGATATGGAACAGGTGGTCCTATGGAGTGGGGATCACCGGTAGATATTTATGCATTGATTCCAACTGATAAAGATATAACATATGAGTATTTAGCAAATATTCTGCCAAAAAATTGGAGGGATGCAATAAGATATACTCATCAGGATGATTATAATAAAGTAATAAGCGCAGTGAATTTGGCCCCACTTAATGATATAACTTTGGATGTCACATCAGCCTACCACTCCTCTGACTGGGAGACAATCTGGGCAGGAGAATATGTTTTCCCTGACAGTAAAGGTGAGGACGATGGCGGTTCAACATATGAGCCGGTTAGACCTTCAGATGCTCAGGTACAAGAAGCTGTTGCACAAATTGTAGAACTTGAGAATACAGCAACAGATGCCAACAAAGAATCTCTTACAATAGATATGAAACAAGATGATGGTAGTATTGCAACGGTTGTACCGGTTGAAATTCTTGAGCAGATTAAAGGCAAAAATATCGACGTAACACTTGATATGGGCGAGTATAGCTGGACAATAAACGGTAAAAATGTTACAGCAGATACGCTTAAAGATATTAACTTGGAAGTAAAAATAGGAAATAAAGGATATTGGCCGGACAGCTTTGATGATAAGTATTCTAAAGAATGGCTTGATATGATAAGAAACAATAACCCATTCCTTTGTATGTCTTTAACTCATGACGGGGAGTTTGGATTTGAAGCGACCCTGAACATAAACGTTGGAACGGCATATAGCGGTAAATATGGAAATCTATATTACTTCAACGATGGATTTTTGGAATTTATCAGATCAGCAAAAGTTGATGCTGATGGTAATGCCAGCTTAGCATTCTCCCACGCTTCCGACTATGCCATAGTAATCAGCGATGCTAGCGCAGCACCGGATACGGGCGACCATAGCAATATTGGTTTGTATACGTTATTTGCGGTGATTGCAGCTGCGGGGATTACTTCCACTATTATTTATAAAAAGAAAGCATTTGAAAGATAAAAAAATACAAATATCCGTGCCAATTGGCACGGATATTTTTTGTACATGATAATGAAAGGTTGGTTAATTGGAAAAATAAGAGAGAATGTTCTATACCAGCAAATATTCAAAATAATAGTTTTCCCTTACCTCTCCGGTATATGTTTCATCATGAAATCCATAAACAATTTCAAAGCAGAATTTTTATTGCCTTTCTTTGTCGCTATTTGGATATAGTGTTGGTCGTTACTTTTTTGCGGCAGCGGAAATTTTTTAATCAAGTTTCCGTCGGTGATTTCGATACGGTCTACGATTATTGAACATTCGTTACCGGTGCGCACCCAAAGCATGGCATCTTTCATGGAATCCGTAAAATGAAACGTAGGTGTAAATCCGCCTTCTTTTTGGCAAATGCGTGTTATTAAATCGACTCCGTATGGGCAGTCATCACTTCCGGATAAAACTATTGTTACATCTTCAAGATCTTTATAGGCTATGCTTTTTTGCTTGGCAAGGAAATGGCCTGAAGGGACAGCTAAGTATGGCTTTATTTCCAGGAAATTTCTTAGGTCAAGTCGCGGCTGATTTAAAAAGTTAAAATCAAAAGACACAACAGCATCCGCATCCTGCTCCAGCACAGCATCCAAAAGGCCGCCGAAAGACCGGGTAAATATATCGAGTTTAATATCGGGATATTTGTTTTCGAAGAATTGAATCAATTGGGAAATGACATCGTCGATAGCAAGATATTCAAGCAGTCCGATGGAAAGTTTTGTCACCTGTCCGTTGTATGTATTTTGCGTGTTTTCAACAGCGTTTTTATATTCTTTCATAATACGGCAAAGCTCACAATAAAAAACTTCGCCGGCGGGAGTAAGTTCCACGCCCTGGTTGGTTCTTTCCAAAAGCTTAACGCCCAGCTCGTTTTCTATGGCGGTGATTTGGCGCCCCATAGAAGGCTGAGTAATATAAACACGGTTTGCTGCTTCTGTTATACTGCGGCATTTAACTACTTCAAGATAATATTCAAGTTGCGTAATTGTCATAGGCTTATATCCTCCGTTAATTAACCTAAGATAATGATAACAGATACATAAACTAAATTCTACAAATAAAAAATCCCGTAAGATACGGGATTTTTTAAATAATGTGTAATATTTTTAAGTAAGTCTTTCAAACTATTTGTTGTTTGATTTTTCTGCCTTTTCTTCTGCCATAGCATCAAAGATGTTCTGTGGATTCCACCAACCTCTTTTGTTGTTGTTTTCTTTGTTTGTCATAATGAGCACCTCCTAAATTAGATGATGATTAAATAACAAGTATCTTTCTATGTTCAAATCATAACACTAAAATTGTACTAAATAAAATACTTTATCTGATTGTACTCATGCTCAAAAGGGCATGACGAAATGAGAATTACTTTTTGGACTGAATTGCTATATAATATGTAAAAAAGTTGTAATGCCGCAATCGGAAAAGGAGCACTCAGTGATCTTTGGATATCGCTTATAAGCGGTGGATTGTTCTTGATAGGGGTAGTTCTGAAGCTATTTGTGTTTCAAAATATTCCTACTCTTTTGGACAGGGCAATTTACAAGTTTTTAGATTTGGCACTTGTTGAGGAAGTCGTTAAATTTATGCTGGCTAAATCGGTAATATCAAAAACGCAATACAAGCATTCAACAGCAGATATATTATCATATTTTGTGATAATAGGGGCTATGTTCGGAATACTTGAAACAGCTTTATATGCAATTGGTGGAAGCCCCGGAGTTTTGTTTGCGCGTGCAATTACAATTCCACATGTCGGATATGCATTTATAATGGGTCTGATTTATGCCAAGGGTTACGCAAAAGGCAAAAAAAGCTATATGGCGGCAGCTGTAATCGTTGTATGGCTGATTCACGGACTGTATGATTTTTCACTAACACCAGAACTGTACGACATAAGCGAGTCGTGGATGTACATGCCGTTTGCTTTGGCAGTATTTGATTTTATTGTTTTGATACTTACGATTCGATATTTTTATAAAGATAGAAAGAAGAGACGTGGATTATAAAGAAAGACCGACATATATTGCGAATATATGTCGGTCTTTACAATAGGTTTCAGATTCATGCGCCGCAAACGCTTCGGGTTTAATAAGGTAAGTACATATGCGGAGCCCGTTCGAAATATATTATAATATCCTTGTATTACAGGTTACCAACCGAATCGCTGTTTACCGTAAAGGTAAAATACGTATCCGGGTATGGTTCATCTTCCAAAGTAAAATGCCACCATTCTTCCGCAAGAGGTTCGAAGCCATGGGCAAGCATTGCATTTCGTAAAATCATGCGGTTGTTATATTGCTCTTCGGTGATATTTGTGTAATCAGGGTGGCTGAGCTCTCCGAAATAATCGAAGGTTCCGCCCATGTCAACTTCTTTTTCCGTTGTCATATCAAATAAGGTTAAATCCACCGTGCTGCCTCTGGAGTGTCCCGAATGTTCCAAAATGTATCCCAGCGGGAAAAGAACATCCTTTTCAAGTTCGGGATAGAAATAAGATTTCATTTTAGTATCGTTTTCATCCAAAGCCCAACGCATAAAATGATCTACGGCCATTTGAGGACGATATGCATCATAAATTTTGAGGCGGTAACCTTTTGCCACCAGCTCATCGCTGACTTCTTTAAGTGCGGCTGCAGCTTCTTTGGTAAGAAGAGCTACGGGTTCTTCATAGCCGTCGATGCGTTCACCCACAAAGTTGTAGGTTGAATAATATCTGATTTCCAAAATCGCATCGGGAACAGCTTCGCTTAACAACACAAAGTCCGATGAGTCGTTGGAAAGAGTTCTGCCGTCATCGGCTATTGCTGTGGTCGGTTCGGTTATCTCCTCGGAAGCGGAAGAATCCGCTGCGTTGTTTGAACTGTTGTTACAAGCAAGCAGGCCGAAACACAATAAAAAAGAAGCTAAAATAATAATAAATTTTTTCATTCAGAATCTCCTCTTATTTAATACTTAAAATATGTTAGGCGTTTGTCGGCAAAGGTAAAAGAATATTGCCAACGTTAACGTATTGGTATTATCACATAAATATGTTAAGATATAAAGTATAAATATTTAATAATTCATGAACAAAGCAGGAAAACCACAAATCTTGCTTACAGGATAACAAGGGGGATATATGACAAAGTTTTTTACAAACAAAACGACTTTAGATGTATTTACATGGCTTGCCGTTATTTTTTCCACAATTCAGGCGGCTATGTGTATCAAGGCGGAAAACTATCTGCTTTCATTTGAACTGTTCGTAAATCTGATATGTGTAATATGTCTTTGGTTAGCATTTGCAAAATTCGAGACAAAGTCGGTAAGAGGTATTATCGGAGCTATACTTATGCTCTTTCTTATTAGGTATGCAACGGTATTTATCGATTATGTTCAAGCCGGCAGCTATAATGGTATAAATGCAATCACGGCGCTTATTACACCGATTCTTATAGCAGTGGTAATGTTTAACCATTTCCTGCTTTCAGCAACTCATCACAGCAGTCCGGGAAAAATGAAGTTTAACCAGATAATGTTGGCTATTATGCTTGTTTATATAATACTGCGCCATATTTATATGATATGTTTCACAAGGGAATTGTTTGATAAGCTTTCATATGTGGTAGCAATATTCTCATTTATTTGCACCTTTGGGGTTATCATTTGTATCGAAGCTCAAAATGATGCTTACAGGTTGAGAAAAGAAAGCGGAGAATTAACCGAGGAAGATAAAAACTGGAATAAAAAAGCTTAATCAAATAGATTTAGTAAAAGTCATCGAAAACTCGATGGCTTTTTTTGTGCACACGGCGAGGAAAGGCTGAACAAAGTGCACAGCAAGCCTGCTTGTAAAAAATAAAAAAAGTTGTTGACATCCTACGTCAGTCGTAGTATATTTACTTCAACAGATAAAGTACTTTATCAGTCGTAGTACCTTTATCGTAGTATATTAGTCGTAGTAAATGTGACATTTGTCATTAGAACTAAATAACAATAGTCACTGTTTACAAAAGACGATCCGGATTATACTAAATGCAAGAAATGTGAAAATGAGAAGTGATTGTCACGAAATGCAAGATGCTCACAGAATTCAAAGCAATCGCGAAAAACAAATCAAGGAAACGGAAGTGAGAAAATATGGTTGAGATCAGTAGCGATATCATTCGCGGTTACAATGACACCATGATTCTAAGTATCCTAATTAAAGAACCTTCCTACGGATATGAAATCTCAAAGGAGATTAAAAGGATTACCGATGAGAAATATCTGATTAAGGAAACAACCCTTTACTCCGCTTTCACCAGGATGGAAAAGAACGGATACATCGAATCATTTGTAGCGGTAAAAGACCCGGAAGGTAACGGTAAGAAAAGAACCTACTATCGGGTAACCGACAAAGGCAGACAATATTACAAAGATAAATGTGATGAGTGGGAACTCACAAAAGACGTAATAGAACGGTTTATAGGTAATTGTTAAGTAAGATAGGAGAGAACGATATGGAAACAATTAAGAATTATTTAGAAGCAATGTTTGCAAACATGCCTAACACTCCCGAAGTTAGGCGAGCAAAAGATGAGCTTTTCCAGATGATGGAAGATAAATATAACGAACTTATTGCTGAAGGTGTAAGTGAAAACACAGCAGTGGGCACGGTTATTTCGGAGTTTGGCAATTTGGACGAACTTGCTGAAACTTTAGGCCTTGAAAAAGAAGTAGAGCAAACAAAAACAAGAGAACAAAACATAAACAGAAGATTTGTAACATTCGATGAAGTTAAGAGATTTTTATCTTACAGAGTAAGATGCGCATGGATGAGAGCAATCGGAGTACTCCTTTGCATCACATGTGTTGTTTATCCGATTTTCTTTGCGGAATTTGAACAGGCACACAGCTACGGCCTTGCGGGAATGTTTATCTCGATAGGTATTGCGGTTGGACTTTTCGTATTCTCAAGCGTAAGCGGATCCGAATGGGGATTTCTTGCAAGAACAAATTGCGCTATAGATATTTCAACAGCCGAATATGTAAGAAACGAGCGCAGAAGATTTGCCGCCGTAAACGCTCTTTGCAAAACAGTCGGTGTTGTAATGGTGGTAATTTCATGGCTTCCAAATGCAATCGCATACGGTGGAGTATTCACAACTGTTTTGATGTTTGCAATGATTGGAATCGGCGTAATGCTTTTGGTGTTCTCAGCGCTTATTAACAGCAGTTACGATATAATCTTAAAACTTAACGATGCCGAAACAATCGGCGGAACATACGGAAATGAGAATAATGCTCATTACATTAACCGCACGGCAGCAGGTATTATGGAAGTTTATTGGCCGACAATCGTTTGCATCTACTTAAGTGTTAGCTTCCTTACAGGTGCATGGCATATTACATGGATAATCTGGCCGATAGCCGCAGTTATGGGTCACATCCTTAAAATCGCATTTACAAGGGAGGAATACTAATGAGAAAGCCAAGATGGACAAAGATTTATTTAATAATTATATGGTGTTTTACATTGTTAGCAATAGTGATAGGAGTGAGTAGAATGACAGGTTGGTTTAACTTTTCGTTGGGTAAAGCGGTTGAAGAAACAATTTCATTTGATAGTGATTTGAAAACAAATGAATTAACAGGGATCGTGATAGATGCGGATGCGGCAGATCTTACAATACAGTACGGTGACGGCTTTAATGTTGCATATAATTATCCGGAAAAAAATCTTCCGCATATCAGTTTTGAGGACGGTAAGCTTGAGATAAAAGAAACAATGAAAAAATCTTTTGCAAGCCTGTGGGCTAAAAAATACCGTTTAATCGTTACGGTTCCTAAAGATGCAAATATCGATGATATCAACATTGAAGTGGATATGGGCGATATCAAGCTTAACAAAATCGGATGCGAAGATTTGACAATAAATGCCAATATGGGAAATGTGGTTTTGAAAGATTTGAATGTTGAGAGCGGATCATTCGACCTTGACATGGGCAATCTCGAAATATCAAGCTCAAGCTTTGATAGAATCGAAGCAGTGGCGGATATGGGAAATATCGAGGTATCCGGAAATATTGAATCCATGAGTGCGGAATGTGATATGGGTAATATCGAAGTAAAAACAAATGGCAATGTGGATTTGAACAAATTCAACCTTCATTGCGATCTTGGAAATGTAGAAGTTAACGGCACAAAATGGAAAAACAAATAAAATAGGGTTCTTGTAACTTATACTTAACATACTTAAAAGGGACTTCTTTTGTGAATAAAAGAGGTCCCTTTTACATAAGAAAAGTTTTTTTAAAAAACATATAAACTTTTAAAACTAAACTGCCGATAAAAAAGATGAAAACCAAAAATGTCAGTTATGTGCGAACGGACTCGCATTACATATCAAATTTACAAGGAGGTAGATTGAAATGTCAGTGAACACGAATAATATTATCGCAGGCGCGTATAATCAGTATGCAAATTCAGTAAACAAAACTGAAAACGATAAGACCGAAGCTGCCAAAAAGTCCGGAAATTACGGCAAGACGGTCGGAAACGTTAAGCTTTCCAAAGAAGCTGAAAAGTATTACAAAGAGTTAAAGCACAAATTCGGAAACCTGGATTTCGTTTTGGTAAGCAAAGACCAGAAAGAAAATGCAAAAGCAAATGCATCATCCTTTGCAAATCCAAACAGAATGGTAGTTTTAATCGATGAAGAAAAGATAGAAAAAATGGCAACGGATGAAAACTATCGTAAACAGGTGGAAGCAACCATTGCCAGAGGCGCATCGGGTATGAACGAACTTAAGAGCAAGCTTGAAGCAAGCGGCCAGGAAGACAAACTTTTGGGCTTTGGCATGAAGGTTGAAGACAACGGGGACACATCATTCTTTGCGGTGCTTAGAAAATCTGCTAAAGAGCAGAAAGAAAGAATCGAAGCAAAACTTGAAAAATCTCGTGAAGAAAAAAGAGCGGCAGCAAAAGAAAAAACTGCCGAACACTACGAAAAGATACGGGGCGGTGATGATAAAATGG
>CACZQX010000319.1 GCA_902783445.1 uncultured Lachnospiraceae bacterium | reverse complement strand
AATTTTATGAGGTTATGAAATGCCAAAGTATTTAGTTATTGTGGAATCACCCGCAAAAATGAAAACAATCAAAAAATTTCTTGGCTCTAATTATGAAGTTTTGGCTTCAAACGGTCATATAAGAGACCTTCCTAAAAGCCAGATGGGTATCGATTTGGAACACGATTTTGAGCCTAAATATATAACAATCAGAGGAAAGGGCGAAAAGCTTGCGGAACTTAAAAAAGCCGCAAAAAAAGCGGATAAAGTCTATCTTGCAACCGACCCGGACCGCGAGGGTGAAGCCATCTCATGGCATCTTGCATATGCTCTTAAGCTTGATGATTCGCGTATGTCAAGAATAACATTTAACGAAATTACAAAAAACGCGGTAAAGGCATCTTTGAAAGAACCGCGAAAAATCAATACAAACCTGGTTGATGCACAGCAGGCAAGACGTGCATTGGACAGAATCGTAGGTTATTCCATAAGCCCGGTTTTGTGGGAAAAAGTTAAAAGAGGCCTGAGTGCCGGTCGTGTTCAGTCTGTTGCTCTTAAAATGATTTGCGACAGAGAAGCCGAAATAAACGCTTTTATCCAGGAAGAATATTGGACTTTGGATGCCGAAATGAAGGTTAAAGGCGAGAAAAAGCCTTTGATTGCCAAATTCTACGGTAACGAAAAAGGAAAAATCGAAATAAAAAGCAAAGAAGAAGTAGATAAGATTAAAAAAGTTCTTAAGAAAGAAAAGCTTGTTGTATCCGATGTTAAAAAGAGTGAGCGCATGAGAAAACCGGCTCTTCCTTTTACAACATCCACATTGCAGCAGGAAGCATCGAAAGTGCTTAATTTCCCAACCAAAAAGACCATGCTTTTGGCACAGCAGCTTTACGAAGGTGTTGATATTAAAGGTCAGGGAACAATCGGTCTTATTACATATCTTCGTACCGATTCCACACGTATTTCCGAAGAAGCGGACAAAGCCGCAAGAGATTTTATTACGGAAAACTACGGTAAAGAATATGTTGGCAAACAGGTCGCAAAAAAAGCGGGCGGAGCTAAAATCCAAGATGCTCACGAAGCCATTCGTCCGACGGATGTTAATCTTCTTCCTTCGGAGATTAAGGAAAACCTTTCCAGAGATCAGTTCAGACTTTATCAACTTATCTGGAAACGTTTTGTTGCCAGCCGTATGGAAAACGCAAAATATGATACAACAAACGTTAAGATAAATGCAGGCGAGTACGTATTTAAAATGAATTCTTCAAAAGTTGCTTTTGACGGCTTTATGTCTGTCTATGTCAACGAAGACGAAGAAAGCGAAGAGCTTAATCTTACAACTCATGTACTTGATAAAAAATCTGTTATCGAGTCCGTGGATTATGAAGAAAAACAGCACTTTACACAGCCACCGGCTCATTTTACGGAAGCTGCCCTGGTTAAGGTTATGGAAGAAAAGGGAATCGGTCGTCCGAGCACTTATGCGCCTACAATTTCTACAATTTTGGCAAGAAGATATGTTGTAAAAGAAGGCAAAAATATCTTCGTAACCGAACTGGGTGAAGCTGTAAACGAGATTATGGTTACTGCTTTTTCACAAATTGTTAATACCGAATTTACAGCCCTTATGGAAGGACTTTTGGATAAAGTCGAAGAAGGAAACATCGAGTGGAAAAACGTTATAAGGAACTTCTATCCGGACTTTGCCGAGGCTGTTGAAGAAGCCGGTAAGAAGCTTGAAAAAGTTAAAATTGAAGATGAAGTGACTGATGTTGTTTGCGAAGAATGCGGACGAAATATGGTTATAAAATACGGTCCTCACGGCAAGTTCCTTGCTTGTCCGGGATTCCCTGAGTGCAGAAACACCAAACCTTACTACGAAAAGACAGGTGTTAAATGCCCAAGATGCGACGGGGAAATCGTTGTTAAAAAGAGCAAAAAAGGCAGAAGATACTTCGGATGCACCAATGCTCCGGATTGTGATTTTATGTCATGGCAAAAACCTCTTGAAAAACGTTGCCCTAAGTGTGGCGAAGTAATGCTCGAAAAAGGAAACAAAGCTGTTTGCTTTGATCAACAGTGCGGATATAACGAGCCTCTTGAGAACGAAGAAAAATAGTTTAAAAATTCCGAAAAGTGTGAAAACTTGTCTATTTTTTATAATATTTACTTGTTTTGACGAAAAAATAGTGATAAGATGAGTCTATACACTTAATTTTAGGACAAATATGCAATTTGCTTGACGGAGGTGCTTTAATATGAGTATTCAATTGCTTGATAAAACACGAAAAATTAATAAATTGCTTCATAATAATCATTCACAAAAAGTCGTGTTCAATGATATTTGTAAGGTCCTTAGTGATATTTTGGAATCAAACATT
>CACZQX010000318.1 GCA_902783445.1 uncultured Lachnospiraceae bacterium | reverse complement strand
GCCATCGAAAAGGAAGAAGAAGCTTTGGGCCTTTGGTATGACATGGTTTGGAAGCATCAAAAGCTGGACTTCGAGTTTAAGCCTCTTAAAAACGGCGAAGACAAAAAAGGCAAAGATAAGATTGCCAAGAACTTCGCAAAAACCGGCTATATGTGCCCTAATTGCAATGAGAATCTTCATATGGTGGTTTTCCCTCCCGAAGATGAAATGCTTGTAAAAATCGACGGCGACCGTCTTTACATGGCAAGAGCTTTCAGCTGCAAAAATTGCAAGCAGTTCTATACTCCTTTTCCCGACAGACTTATTACGGAAAAAGATGTTTTTTCTTTAAGCTTTTCAAACGACGAACCCGCCTACAACGACTATCTTGAGCTCCTTAGCGAAAAAGGTCACATGGGTGGAAACAGCAATTTCAACGAATACGAATCCGTTAAGCTTGGTCTTGCTCCGAAAGAAGATCTTCCTTCAAGGTCGGACGATTTTACTGTGGATGATTTGGAAGATGCAATTGAACATGTGGATGAATTAAGCCGCGAAGAAATGTCTCAAATAGTAGATAAAATGGAATCCGGCTTTTTCCCGAGACAAGACCTGGAAAAATTCAGAGAATTCGCCGAAAATGCTTTAACGGATAAATACGATAATGCTTTAAAAGACGCAGACATCATGGATATAGACGAATTGGAGGCCTTCAAAGACGAAGCCCTTCACAACATGCTTCTTCCAAAAAAATACAAGAAGATTTTTGTGGACAGATTGGACGAAGAAATAAGTGCAAGAAAAGCAAAATCCGCTCCGGAAGATAAAGAAGACGAAGATAATTCTTTCGATGCCTTGGATAAAATAGATAAACAAGCGGCGCCAAAAAAGGCAAAATCCAAAAAGATCAAAGACTACGATGATTCGGATTTTGTTTTGGAAGACAGCGGGATAAGTCCCGAAGAAATTCCGACAGAAGCTGTTACAAACGAAGAAGAAATATCGGATTTCGAAGAAGCTCCAAAAAAGGAAAAGAAAGTCAAGAAGCCTAAAATGCTTAAATTAAAGCTTCCTGCCAAAGCGGACGAAGAAGATGATTTTTCTTATGTGGCTGCCCCAAAACGCAAGAAAATCAAAAAAGAAAAAATCAAAGAAGATGAACCCAAATTGCAAAAGCTTCCGAAAGAAAGCAAAGTTCGTTCCACAAGGCAAGACGATGACTCGGATTTTGTATTAAAGAGTGAGTCAAAAGATAAAGAAAAAATTGTCATAGAAGATGAGAAACCTACACTTTCCACCAAAGAATTGCTTAATATGGCATCTTCTTGTAACGGCAAAGATTACAAGCATATAAAAGATACCATCAAAAAGCTTAAAGATGCAAAGGTGAAAGACGAAGCATCCAAAGAAAAGATTTTGTCCCGTCTTGGCCAGTACAAGGCCAATCGCGGCAAAAAAGAAGCCTTTTACCTTTTATCCAAGCTTCCGAATATTTTTTCCAAGGACGACTACTTTAAGCTTAAAGACCGTCTTAAAAATTACGATGATGAAGATGCAAAAGAAGCATTGGAAGAGCTGGAACAAAAACTTGATAAAAAAGAGCAAACGGAAATCAAGGACATATTATCCTCCGAGAAAGCAGATTCCAGACTTTCTCTTCACAAGCTTTTTTCAAAGCTCTTATCAAAGGGCTTTGAAGGCAGAAACGTAGGTCCTTTTTTGGAGCGCATAAAGAGCAAACTTATGCCGGCCGACAAGGCTTACCTTAATAAGCTTTGCGGAAATCTTGATGATTTAAGCATCAAAGACCTTATTAACCTTAAGAAAAAAGTCGTGGAAAGCATGGTTCTTCCGGAACTTAAAATAGAGCAAATTGCCGAAATCGAGGATCATTTGTCCAAATTAAAATCACAAGAAACCGCCCTTTTGGTGGAAAAAGTCAAGAAGGATATGACAGATGCGGGCTTTGATTTGACTCCTCTTTCTTTTAACAGCATCGGTACGGAGTTGGAAGGCGACAGCCAAAATCCGGATAATATTATCCTTGAAAATGCCGTAAAATGCTACGGAGATTGCGAAAACAAATACGAATTGCCTATTTTTTGCCACGATGCTTCAAAGCGTCCAAGCGGTAAACGCGGCTTTATGATTACACCGGAGCATCTCTACACAGGTGCAAGGACCTCCACGGCATCATACAAAATCGGCAATTTGGGCAATTTTTCCGTTAAAAAGAAACGAATCAAGCAATCCTTGATTTTGGATACCGCAAGCGACGGTGAAATAACACTTCCATGTTCTTATAAAAACGAAGAACTGGAAAAGTTTGCTTCATCCTTAAATTCCTTTGTAGGCTATCTTAAGGAACGCCCGGAGTCCAGAAGTATCGACTATATGCTTCAAGCAGAACACGAATCCATCATCTGCATGCGATGCGGCGCCAAGTTTAATGATGAGAATATTTGCCCGGAATGCGGTATGCTCGGCGGAAAAGTGGACTATTGATTTTAAAGGTGTTATACTTAAACACATCAGAAAATAAATTACGGAGGGTTATTTATGGCAGACACAGTTAATGAAAACAAAAAACCTAAAGACATAAAAGCCAAATCGACTCTTGCTTCCATAGTATTTATCGTATTTGGTTTGTTACTTGTTATCAGACCTTTCAGCGCAGTAAGATTTGTTTGCGGTGTCATCGCCCTTGCAGCGGTTATAATAGGTATTATTTATTTAATCAGCTTTTTAAAGAAAAAATCCGGCGATCAACCTTACAGACATGATTTGTTGATAATGATTGTTTCCTTTGTGGTTGCTGCGGTTGTTTATATACTTGCTTATTCGGCATTTATTTATGTATTACTTCCTTATATCCTTGGAATAATCATTTTGGTAAGCGGTATTTTCAAACTGCAGACAGCGATTTCGGTACACAAAATCAACGAAAAAGGTGCCGGTGTTCAAATCCTTATTGCAATTATTAATATCGCTTTGGGTGTATTTTTCATATTATTCCCATTCAGCATATCGGCGCTTATGCTTGTCCTTGTTGGTATAGCAATGATTTTCAGCGGCGTTACGGGACTTATTTATTCAGCTACAATGAGAGCTGTGGTTACAAAATTCTTCTTTGGCGGTAAAAAGAAAGGCAATACCGACACCGGTGATGCCGTTGACGTGGAATACAGAGATGTTCCGCCACAGCAGTAAATGATTTTAGACATTTTAAAGGAGCGTTATAAACGCTCCTTTTTAATTCTTTTTGGATCTGTCATTTATTTGTTGCAATTTCCTAAGCTGCTCCTGATGCTGACTGTGCATCATATCCGATATTATCTCCGCCGCTCTTTCCGCACTTTTAATTTGATTTGCCTTTTCCCTGGACTTTTCAAATTCCTTTTCACGCAAGGCTCTTTTTTGCTCTTCCGCACGCTTTGATAGAATTTTCATTTTTTCCGCACTGTCTTTTTGGCTGACTTTCGAACCGTAAACTCTCGGACCCGCATTTTCTCTTTCCGCTTCTTTTGCGGCCGCTCTTGCTTTTTCCGCTTTTGTTCTCGGTCCTTTAAGTTCCGGCATGTGCTCAATTAAATAATCGTAGGCATCATTGATTCTTAAAAACATTGCTTTTCTGAGTTTAAGATCGATATCGCTTTTGGCATCCGGATGGTATTTTTTGCAAAGATTCTTATAAGCTCGCTTAATACTATCCGCCGATGCATTCAGCCCCAAGCCCAATGTCATAAGTGCTTCTTTTTTTGATGTGCATTTGTACCAGGTTGAACTTTGATTCGCCATACATTCCCCTCAATTCAATTTGTTGTTTTCTCATTCGGCGAAATAATTTAATATCTCGTCTTTTGATGCTTTTACGTTTCCCGAAATCATTGTTTTGCTTCCGCCGCCGCGACCCTTCAAACTTTCGTTTATCTCTTTTGCCTTTTCCTTTAAATCTATATTCTCGCTTCCCAGAATATAATTGTAGCCGACTTTTTCATCCCCAATGAAACCCGCTGCGATTCCGCTTACCTTTTTCATAGCCTCGTTTATAAGCTTTCTCAAGGCTATATTATTAAAGTGCGGCTCCATAAATACTATATTCTTTCGGCCATCTTCAATTGCTTTTATTTTATACTCAATCAATTCTTCAAAGAGCTCATCTTTTTGAGCTTTTAAGATATCATAATCTTCTTTTAGCTTCTTTACCGCCGATGCGGTCTCATCTGTTTTTGCTGAAAGAAGCGCCACAATCTCATTGTTGTTTTTTTGCAGATTTCTGTAATCTTTAAGAGCATCAAGACCCGCCAAAATATAGAGCCTTGTTCCACCTTTGTATTTTTCGAAGGATACTATTTTCACCAAACCGATTTCGCCGGAATAATTAACATGAGGTGCGCAACATGCGCAAACATCATATCCTTCAAATTCCACAATGCGCACATTTTCTTCCAAATCCAGCTTGCTTCTGTAGCTTAAGTTTTTTAGCTCTTCCGGCTCTGGGTATTTTATGTTAACCTTGACATTCTCTGCAATAATCTTGTTTGCAAGGTCTTCTATTTCATCCAAATCTTTTCTTGTAAAAGAGCCGTTAAAATCCATCGTAACCTGCTCTCCCAAGTGAAAACCT
>CACZQX010000317.1 GCA_902783445.1 uncultured Lachnospiraceae bacterium | reverse complement strand
TTTGTAAAAACAGGTAAGCTTTGAACCGCATCTTCACACATATTCCGAATACCGCAACGACTATAGTCATAATCCACATCAAGAATCTCACGCTTTATTGCTTTCATACACATGCTGTTAATATCATCAGATAATAGTCTCTGTTTATAAGCAATTTGCTTCTGTTCAGCTTGAAATACAGATTCGTTCGGCAGACTTAATCTTGACTTTGTTTTTTCCCCTGAATTATCAAAATATTCAAAATTATACATCACCAAGTCCGGAGAAAAGTGTTTTATTGTTGAAACAATACTCTTAAGAAAATGCTCATTTATATAATCATCAGAATCAACGCAAAGAAGCCAATCGCCCTTTGCCTCTTTAAAACCTCTGCGACGAGTCAACAGCAAACCTTCATTTTCCTTATGAATCACCCTTACAATCGAAGGATACTTCTCAGCATATTTATCGCATATTGCTCCGCTGCCGTCTGTTGAACCGTCATCTACAAGCACAATTTCAAAGTCTGCGCCCTTTTGACATAAAAGCGATTCCATGCATTTATCAAGGTATTTACTTGTGTTATAAACAGGAACAATAAACGAAAACAGCAAATTCTAAACTCCTAACTCTACTTATTTCCCCGCCAATACTCAAGATAATCTTCACTGATTTTCTTGTTATCCCACTCGCTCATATCGGGATAATGCTTTTCAAATCCGTTATCTTCTGCATACTTAATAAGAACATCCGCCCAATATGCTGCGCCCTTATCCAAATCTATAAAATGGCACAAACCGCAGTCGCACTCTGTAGATACATCGGAAGAAATAAAGCAGGGCAATCCCATCGCCTGTGCTTCAAGAGCGACATTGGGCAGTCCCTCCTGTATTGATGGCATCAGAAGAAAAGTCGACTCCGACATTGCAAGTGGAATATCAGTATCCTGAGGTAAAAATGTGACTTTATCGTTTAATCCGTAATTATCAATCCTGCGCTTCATTTCCTCAACATATGTTTCCTTCGGACTTCTCGGATATCCAATCAATGTCAAAGCAGAATCAGGTCTTTTTTTGCTCAGCTCTTTAAGAACATCAATCGTAAACTTTTGATTCTTTCTGGAACTATAGCTTCCAACCATTATCAAACGAATAGTCCCGTCTGTGTTTCTGTTCGGATATTTTTCGGGATTAAATCTGTCAAGTGCTATGGTCGGATTCTTCATGACAATTCCGTTGCCCTCACCCGCAATGTATTCCACCGCGCTTGCCGTAACTCCGAAAATCCTTGTGGCGTATTTCCTTAAAATATGAGCACAATATTTTAAGTATAAAGTTACATACAGTCTGTCCTTATATTTTCCAAGCGGCCTGTTAACTGCACAATGAGCTATTCTGACGGGAATACCCATCTTTTTCGCTGCAAGAATACAAGGAGCATTAAGTATCAAATGTCTTGTATGTATTGCATCATAACGTTCATGAGTTTTCAGAAAACCGATAACTTCTTTTTTTACCTTAGAATAATTTGTAAAAAACGAAATAACTCTTTTTAGTTTTGTAGGTTTTCTTTTTAACGGAATGCGATATATTTCGCCGTATTTTTTAAACTCATCCTCATAAAAGCCTACCGTATCTGATAATAATAAAGCGTCAAAATGAACATCATCTCTACTCAAAAGACGCGCCGGATACATAACTTCTGCCTGTACGCCGCCCTTTTTGAAATCAGACATTACCTGCAAAACTCTTATCGGCGATTCTCTCATTTTTTTCTACCTCATTTATTATTTCATGACTATTGTTCTTAATTTTTTCGAAAGAAATATTCTGCCATGCGACAAACATTGCGAGAATAATGCACGGAATATCCTTATATAAATACGGTATTCCGACTCCTACAAATAAAAACGCAATATAAAACGATAACATCTGCTTTTGAAAATTTCTATCTTGTTCATTAATGTTAAGCTTATTTGAAAACGAAAGTTTAACTTGGTTAATAAGCATATGAATATACGGTCCAAGATATAAAAAACCACCGATAATTCCCGAACAAGCAAGTGGTTCAGCATAAGTAGAATGGGAATAAAGGCCTTGAAGAATACTAAAATTGTTAAAACCTGCACCAAAAAAAAAGTTATCTGCAAAAACAGAAAAAGCTTTTAAATAAAGATCAATTCTTCCCTCGTCAGACTGTGCTGTTCTTTCGGCTCCTCTTCCCGCTGTTCTAATAAAGAGGCTGGTATCCGCATAATTCGGCAATAAAAACACACAAACAAAATAAATTGCAATTGCCAAAACTAAGAGTGCTCCGACAAACTGCGTTGTTGTCATTCTTTTAAAATAATACCTGCCGCAAAATAAAAACATTGTAGCGAAGATAATAATAATAGCAATTATGCTTTTTCTTGAACCTGCAACGGAAATAACAACAATTGCAGCAATAATATAGGCTACTTTTAATATCGTAGTATGCAGCCTGCTTTTTTCACCGACTCCAAAAGCAAATAATACCACAAAACAACCATAAGCCATAATTGAACCAATATCATTAGTGCTAATAGTGGCTCCGGATGACATCGTCAGCTTTTGCTTAAAATCAGTTGCCATTAATAACGAACTTATCGCACAAGCAACAGCAGTAATTGCCATTAGCCGTATTGCATAATTTATTGATTTCTCTTTTTCACAAATATACGCAATAATAATAATAACTAACAATCGCTGAAAAAAATCCCTCAAACCATTAATTGCATAAATCTTATCATACGCAATTGGAATTGTCGCAACAGAAAAGAGAAAATATCCAATCCAGCATTTAATGTCTATACTGAATTTAATAGGTTCTTTGTAAGCTGAAACAAGCATTCCAAGAACTGCTAATCCCCAGAAAACATAAGAACCAAAAGGAATAAGGTGTCCTGTTATGTTTTTAAAGAAATAGAAATTAAGAAAGTATCCTAATAGCGCAATCTCGGAAAGATGAATCGCCTTAAAATGAAATTTCATTAAGATAACTCCATGAATCGTAAAATATTATCAGCTCGAACGTTTATGTCGAGTTTTTCTGCTGAACGTTCGGCTCCTTCTATTAATCTATGTAAAAGACTCTCGTCTGTTTTAATCATATTAATTGCATTTTCAATCTGCTTGACATCATTAACATCGATGCGAATTGAATTAGTTTCATCAAGCACATCATCATTGAACGCCAAATCCGATGAAATAATCGGCAACCCACAGGCAAGCGCCTCAATAATGGCATTGCAACAGCCTTCACCTTTAGTAGGAAGTACAAATACATCGGCGGCGTTTAAATACAAAAATAACTTATCGTTAGGTACGCTGTCACAAAAGAGAATATTATTGCCGCTCGGATTTAAATTTCCTTTTCCCATATAAATGGCGAAAACATCGGGAAGCTGTTTTATTGCCTCATTTAATTCTATTATGCCCTTACTCTCCTTAAAAGTACCCGTAAACGCAACTATGAATTGGGTTTCAGGAAATCCGAGTTCTTTTCTCGCATCTGACTGAT
>CACZQX010000316.1 GCA_902783445.1 uncultured Lachnospiraceae bacterium | reverse complement strand
AGCCCTATTTTGGAGACTGTAAATACATTGTGGATACTGTTGGATGCATTGATTTTACTTACTTTTCTAGACCCCACCACAAATGCTCGTGGTAATTGTAGGACTAATAGTAATTTTTAAAAGTCAGTTAACAACAATAGCAAAAAGCATTTTCGGAAATATCACAAAAGAAATCAACACAATCTAATGGAAAAAAACTTTAAAGGAAGTATAACAATTTATTTAAGCTTAAGTTTGACTATTATTATGGCTATTCTAGGCTTAATCATCGAGTCTGCCAGGGATGTATCCTTATCGGCCAGACTCGGGGAAGCAACATTTATGGCGGAGGATGCCTTGTTTTCGGAGTATATTGCAAGCATGTATGAAGATTACGGAATAATGGCTTTTTACAAAACCGATGATGAAATATGCGGAAAGATAAAAGACTATTGTAATTTTAATTTGGATCCTCATTCTGTTTTTTACAAGAATTACAATCTTTTGAAAGCAAAAAGCAAAAATGTGGAGATCACGGAAGCAAACTATATTACTGATTACGGTGCAAAAGCTTTTATTGAACAGGCTTGTGAATATATTAAATATTCCGCACCAAAAGAAGCCGCAAGTCAATTGCTTGAAAATATGAATACAGTGAATACGGCAAGCAATGACGTGGAAACAAGTTTTGCGGATGAAAGCTTTGAGGAAAACGAAGAATATCAAAAGACAAAAAATTTATTGGATTGGGTAAAAGATTTGGTTGATTCGGGAAGCTTGTTATTTGTTACGGACGAGTCTTCGGTATCAAAAAAATGTGTGGATCAAAGCAATCTTCCGTCAGAAATAGCTTACAATGACAAAGATAATGGTGCGGGCTTGCTTGAAAAAGCCGAGATGTCAGTGTATTTCAGCAATAATTTTACATGTTTTACGGATGAACACAAGGAAGATAAGCCTTTGGATTATGAGATGGAGTATATTTTTGCGGGAAAAGACAGCGATAAGGCGAATCTGGCGTCGGTTGTAAGATCTTTATCTTTAATGAGACAAGGTTTGGATTTTGCATATTTGTTAACGGATAAGCAAAAACAAGCAGAAGCCGAAGCGGTGGCTCTGACGATTTCCGCGGTTATATTAAATCCGGAATTGGAAAAACCAATTGAATATCTGTTGTTGGCTTTATGGTCATACGCCGAATCACAGGCAGATGTAAAGGCTTTGCTTGCGGGAGATAAGGTTAGCTTAATAAAGACAGCCGACGAATGGCAAACAAGCGTAAGTTCAATTTTCAGTTTTTCGGATACCGTAGGGGCAGCAGGGGGAATAAAAGAAGAAAAAGGTCTAAGCTACAAGGATTATCTTTCAATGTTGATAGCAACAAAAAACCTTACAAAATCGGCATTTAATGCTATAGATATTATACAGATGAATATTCAAAAGAAAGAAGAGGCTGTGTTTATGATGTCGGGAGCAATTACCGGATTAACGGTAAATGCGAGTTTTGAAAGCAATATGCCTTTTGCGGCATTTGGATTTGTAAAGAAACTGATAGGAAAAATGGCGGGAAGCAAATATGAAAAGACTATTACACAAACATATAGTTATTGATCGGGTGCGAAACTCTGCCCTTTTTAAACACATTAACAATAACAACCCAAAAGAAAAAAACGCTCTCCAAGCACGCACCAATACAAATAACAAATCGTCTCTGAATAAAAAAAGGGTAGAGTTTCGTGCCCGAAGCGCTTCTCTGACGATAGAGGCTTCGATAGTAATACCTATATTCTTATTTTTTGCAATTACTTTTTTAAGCTTTATTAGTTTGACGAAATCGGAACTTAGTTCGCAGATACAGCTGGACAATAAAGTAAGAAGCATGTCCAGGTATACGACTTTTGCAAGTCTTACGGATGAAGTTTATCTATCGGATCATTACAAGTGGAATTTTCCTTATTTTCCCGGAGATGCATTTGGCATTGATGTTTATGAGCACTGTAAAAGCAGAGCGTGGGTCGGTGCAAAAATTAACGAATCCACGGATGAACAGATTGTATATGTAACTGAAACCGGGACGGTCTATCACAAAATTCCCGGATGTACGCACATTAAGCTTTCCATAGAAACAACAACATATGATGCGGTAAAAGACTTAAGAAACAGTTATGGAGGAAAATACAGCCCATGTGAAAAGTGCGGAAAAGGAGCAAAATATGCCGGTGTTTTGTATATTACCGAAACGGGAGATAGATATCATACAAGCATAAAATGCTCAGGCTTAAAAAGAAGTGTAACCGGTATTAGAATCTCGGAAGTGGGAGAAAGGGGAAAATGCAGCAGATGCTGGAATTAGTAGAGAAAACACTTTTATTGGTATTTTTGTTTATTGTGGCGAACTTTGATATAAAAACAAAACAAGTATCAACAAAGCTATGCGTTATATTTGGGATTGGAGCACTTGTCATACTTTTTATAAGCATACTTAACGGAATTGAAATAAGCTTATTTTCTTCCATAGGAGGAATGCTTATAGGGATATTGTTTATAGTCGTTGCAAAATTAAGCGCAGGCGCCATAGGCGCGGGAGACGGAATGGTTATGGCTGTTGTGGGCTTGTACGTAGGGTTTGAAAGAAATTTGGAAATATTATTTATTGCGTTTTTGGCATCAGCCCTTGTAGGAATAATTTTATGGATAACAAGAAAGAAAAAAAGAAAAGAAACAATGCCTTTTTTGCCCTTTGTCCTAACAGGATATTTGGCAAGTTTGATTTAGGATGTTTAAGGGGAAGCTATACTATAGAAGCCGCTATTATAGTCCCGTTGATATTTGTTCTTTTGGTAGGTGTATTATT
>CACZQX010000315.1 GCA_902783445.1 uncultured Lachnospiraceae bacterium | reverse complement strand
GTTAGGGACGAAGGACTTATGGAAGGACTATGCGGCCGATATGGGCATGAGTGTAACCCAATTGATTACCAAGCTGATTGAAAAGGACATGAAGGAACACAACTGGACAGAAACACTCAATCCGTATAATATGGCTTCAAAGCCGAAGGAAACAGACGATTGACAAAAATGGGGCTTGAAGCCCCAAAAATCATCCGCACAAGGAGTGTATTTTCTCTCTTATGCGGATTTTTTGCGTTTATTTTACCGTCAGCTTCAGATACATCGACATTAACTTATCCATACACTTATTTCGATCGTTGTTAAACATATGTTTAGATTTATATCTGATTTATTTTTGAATGACGAAAAGTTTGTCAATAATTTCTTTACTATCAACATACAAAACAGATATATTTTTAACGGATTGATTTAATGTGTCGGAATAAGTTATACATTTATTGTAAACTTCTTCAAATGATAGTTTATCTGTTTCGGTAAAATAGCAATAAATTATTTTGGGATTATATAAATCACATATACGCTCTTGAATACTTCTAATTATATGGTAATCATTATCAATATTAAGTCCAAAAATAACAACGACATTTGTGTTGTTAATATGAACAGCTTCCATTATCATATCATCATATATCTGAACTTTAGAGTTGTTTTTATTCTTTGATGCCATTTTTGCGGATATTTGGAAAAATGATTTTGAAACGAAATAATCCCCTATAGTTATCGTTGACATATCATATCTAATCGCATTATATTGCATCCCTAAAGACATTCCCAGAACCCTTTGAGTTTCTCTTGAATATTTTCCATGTAAGTGATAAACTTTCCTTCCGGTAATCATATCCATTATATTATCATAATTTGTTGTCATAAGGCTATCAAATTTATTTGTAAAGCCGTTTACTTTATCGTGACTTATTTTATCCCAATTTTGAAGTGCCTCAACATGAAAAGAATCTCCGTTAAAAAGTATGTTACTTGCAAACAAGAGACGAAAATATGTATACATTCCATTTGTTATTGATTCTGTAAACAGGTCACTTTTTGAAATCGTTAATTGTCCACCATCTATAACTAATTTCACAAAGATATTATTAAGATCAAACGCATACAATTCTTCCGGAGCTTTTTTCATTGCTGTAACACAGTATATCAAGATAGTCCAGTATTCATAATTTACTCCGTTAAGTCCATTATCAGTATATTGTTTTTTTATGTTATTTAACAATTCTGAAATGCTAAAGCCAAAAGTCAGAGTATGATCGACATTCATCTTAAACCATTCCATTACTTGTTGGTTATCTAATATGGTATGTAAAAAGTCCACAGCACCTACAAAAATAGAGTAAAATTGCTGTTGTGTTCTCATCTTTTTGATTATCTTCATAACATTTTTAAAATTATTGCTCACGACTGTTTTATAATCATTGTTTGAGACGACATTGAAAGAGTAGTGATAGGGTAAGTTGATATGTGTTGAATAGAGGGAGTTTACAAGATTACCCCATTTATATCTTTCATCGAAGTTAATACTAAATCCATTACCGCAAAGTAAAGATGCCCTGTTATTGGAGATGATTTCATTAAATTCATCATAGGTTATATTACTCACAACTATTTTCCTCCAATTTTAATCATTTGTCAAAGTCTGATACATCCGCATCAGTTCGGCCACACATTCGCTTTCGGTCATTTTGAGGGAAAAACCATACGCCTGCATCACGGCTTTGTCGTTAGCTTGGTGGGCTTTCCGCAGTTCTGGCGGCATGGTGGTTTCATCGTAGAGGTCAGCCAATGAGCTATCGGGGTATTTGGCTCGTGCGTCCAGTATGGCTTGTGCGGTCTGTTCGATACGGGTTTTCTGTTCGGGTGTCGGATTGCACCAGGGGAAGTTGTTATAGACAACATCATTTGAATATCTATAATCGCTTTTAATTCTTCCGCAAACTATTCTCATCCATGCCATATGAACATTGGAAGTAAGCACGCCAAAATGATATAGTGTAGCATTCGGAATCATATTGTTTGCATCGCCGCAAATATAATCCGGCTTCATAAAACCAAATGGGATATATCTTCTGTTCTCCGAAGAATGACGAGGAATTAAAATATAATCTGTTTCAGGTTGTCTTAATTCCATGAATCTTGTCGGATAATCAGCGTATTTTTGTGTCGCTGCTTTTGTACTGGATAATCTAAATTCCTTGACAGCAACTATTCTTTTCTTTATCTCTGTTAGCTTATTTATTTCTGAAGGAGTAACATTCGTAAGCCAAATACACCATCTTGGAATATTGTGAAGATACTCTTTTGCTCCCAAAAATCGCTTTATATACTTTTGCGAATTTGGTTCTGCTTGAATAATCGAATTATACTCATCATCTGATAACAACAAGTGTCCACCATCAACAGGACTGCTACCCTTAATCATCTCTGGCACGTTTGAAACAGGATGTTTTCTGCTCTCAATAAAGATGGTTGGTGCTTCAACCAAAAACGGATTGATATTTTCGACAACTCTATCCGTACCATTATCAAACAGCCGTTTTTCTGCTTTGTTTGGTGCGGTACTGAATCCGACAATGACACAATGCACATGGGCTTTCAAACTTGCTTCACTGTCCCAACGGAAAGTGCGGTGTGCAAAGTCAATATGAATCCCGAAACGGTCATAAAGCGGTTTCCATACTCCGGCTACCTGTTCGCCCTGCGTAATGCTGTTGGTCTATACAAAAGCGGTGCGGATAGTGGTATGTTCCATCAGCTTTGCCGCCTTGAAATACCAAGCCGCCACATAATCTATTTTTCCGGCTGTTTTGTATGGCTTGCCCTTTTCGTCAACATAAATCGACAGCATATCCGCTTTCTGTTCCTTGCTTTGCAGAGAATAGCCTACAAACGGCGGATTACCCATGATGTATGTCAGCTTTTCTTTCGGTACGACTTCTTCCCAATTTATGCGGAGTGCGTTGCCCTCTGTGATATTCGGATAGGATTTCAGCGGCAGAAAGTCAATGTCACGACCGATAATTTCTTCTGTCTGTTTCATCATCTGACTT
>CACZQX010000314.1 GCA_902783445.1 uncultured Lachnospiraceae bacterium | reverse complement strand
ACAGATTTCATACATGTTATCAATAAGCCACATGTAGAACTTTTGATCTGCAATAAGGCCATGCTTCATGATTTCTGCAAAGCCTGAATAATACTCTCTGTCCGGCAAAGTATCAAGAGTAGAAAGATTCATATAGATTAAAGAAGGCATATCAAATGCACCTATTGTATTTTTGATGCCTTCAAAATCAACGCCGGTTTTGCCGCCGATAGAAGCATCCGCCATGGCAAGTAAAGTGGTGGGCAAATTTACATGGGCCACTCCTCTTTTGTAGATGGATGCAACAAATCCCGAAAGATCAGACACAACGCCTCCGCCGATACTGATTATAACGTCAGATCTTGAAAAATTAACCGATAAAAGATATTTGGCAAGATCTTCAACTACCGACATATCTTTTGAAGCCTCACCTGCTTTAAATACATATTCATGTATCTTTAAACCCTTAATTTTCTTAAGTTCTTCTTTTACTTCCTTTTCATATAAAGGAAACACGTTTGAATCAGAAACCAGACATACACACTTTATATCAGGAAAAATATCAATTAATATTGAAGATAAATCCTCAAAGGATTCTTTAGTCACAATATTGTAGCTGCTTACTTTTTTGCTTGTTACTGTAATTTCCATTTAGTAATATTCCTTTCGGTTAAAATAATCACCGCTCTTTTCTCAAAAAAAATCCTGCCATTTGCATGACAGGATCAATCTGCTTTTATAAAGCATCAAATGCACCGGTCAAAGCATCTTGAAATTCACCGGACACATCAACACTTGCCGGAGTGGCAATAAAGATAAAGTTTGAAATCTTTTGAAGATTTCCGCCTACTGCAATGCAGGCACCGGTAACAATATCCAAAACTCTTTGGGAAATTGAAATGTCAACGCCCTCAAAGTTAATAAGAACAGTTTTGTTTTCAAGTAATGTTTCAACCATTTCCCTTGCTTCGTCAAAAGCCTTGGGTTTAAATACACAAACAGAAGAATCGTTCATTTGAATCCTCCTACGTGGAACATCATGCGACTTCTTTTCGTTGATTTTAGCCTTGGGCTCTTCAACATTATTCTTTGAAGGTTCGGGCTCTTCTACATAATCGTCTTCATCATCATAATCGTATTCATCATCATTATCATTGCCGATATTCATCATAGCGGCTAACCGATTCATTACTCCCATTTAGCAGTCTCTCCTTAAAATAACGAATAATTTCTTACTCCAAAAATCCCTGTACCAACTCGGACCATAGTGGCCCCTTCCTCGATTGCTACTTCATAGTCTCCGGTCATTCCCATGGAATAAGTCCCCATAGAAACATTATCGATGTTTTGACTTTCTATGTCAATGCCCAATCGCTTTAACACGTTAAAATACTGCCTGTTATCTTCAGGGTTTTCAACAAATGGAGCTATGGTCATAAGTCCCTTTATGCGTACATTTTTAAGGGTTGAAACCTCTTTTACAAGGTTAAGTAAGTCTTCTTTAAAGACACCGAATTTAGAGTCTTCTTTAGCTACGTTTACTTCAAGCAATACATCTGTAATTACGTTCTTTTTTTCAGATTCTTTTTGAATAACTTTTGCAAGTTCAAAACTGTCAACGCTATGAATGAGGCATGTCTTTCCGATTAAATACTTAACCTTGTTCTTTTGAAGATGACCTATCATATGGAAACGCGCATCTTTTGGCATTACTTCATATTTATCAACAAGTTCCTGAACTTTATTTTCTCCAAAGTCTCTGACACCTGCGTCATAAGCCTCCATAAGGTCTTCTACGGGCTTAGTCTTACTTACTGCAATAAGTAAAACATCTGAATCGCTTCTGCCGGACCTTTCGACTGCTCTATGTACGTTTTCTCTTACCTTTTCTAAGTTTTCTTTAATCATCTTAATCTCCGACTTAATATACAAAATCTTTATCTGTAACTATGGAAGCATCAAGAGCTATATAATCATAAGCTCTCAAACCATAAGCTGAATAGGCATCAATAATTGAATACTCATCATTTGAATTTTTAATATCAATTCTGTTAAAGTCAGCATAACCTTTATTAATGTTAAATACGCCGATTACTTTTTCTGTCTTTCCAAGAACGAGCGTGTTGTTATCAAGGGTTGATACAGCTTCATTGGGCATTATAAGCTTATCTCCGTATTTTAAAGCTATTGAATCAATAAGATAATAATCTTCTTCCTCTTTAATAATGTTGACAGAAACTGCCTTTACGGAACCCGCGGCATCCTCTTCTCTTAAAACAGTATAATCAGATGAATTACCGCCATGAGTAACAAACTTTTTTTTTTTAATAAAGAAATCCTTTTGAGCAATGGATGAATTGGGAATTTTTAACCCCTTATCAACATCAAGCATAAGCTCAATATCCACAAAACGATCTTTACAGAAAGTAATCATTGAATTTGTGAAGGTAAGCTCAATAATAGATTCTTT
>CACZQX010000313.1 GCA_902783445.1 uncultured Lachnospiraceae bacterium | reverse complement strand
GGGAAAGGCAATCAGCCTTAAAAATCGCGTCAGACAATATTTCCAAACAAGAAAAAGAAGCCCGAAAATAGAGCAAATGATAAAAAATATTGCCTATTTCGAATATATAGTAACGGACTCCGAAATGGAGGCCCTTATTTTAGAGTGCAATTTAATAAAGGAGCACAGGCCAAAATACAACACCATGCTTATGGATGACAAGACATATCCATATCTTAAAGTTACGGTAAATGAGCCATATCCCAGAGTATTATTAACCAGAAGATTAAAAAGAGACAAGGCAAAGTATTTCGGGCCATACACTTCCGTTGAATCCGTTAAGGATACATTGGAGCTTTTGACAAAGATATTTAAGATAAGAACATGTTCCAAGAAATTTCCGAAAGATTTAAAAAAAGAAAGACCTTGCCTAAACTATGATATAAAAAGGTGCGATGCGCCTTGTCAGGGCTATATAAGCGAGGAAGACTACAATAAAAAAATCGAAAAGATCATATCGTTTTTAAACGGATACTACGACGATATCATAAAAGAATTGGAACGCACAATGAAGCGCCAATCCGCCGACTTGGAGTTTGAGGAAGCCGCAAAAACCAGGGATTTGCTATCCAGCGTAAAGTTTGTGGCGCAAAAACAAAAAATGTCTTACGGAGAGCGTGAAAACCGCGATGTTATCGCCTGTGCAAAAGAGAATAAAGATGCTGTGGTTCAGGTTTTCTTCATAAGAGACGGCAAGCTTATGGGACGAGACCACTTCTATATTAACGTTACGGGAGACGAAACGGAAAGCGAAATTATCGAAAGCTTTATTAAGCAATACTATGCGGGCACGCCTTTTATTCCGAAACAGTTGCTTTTGCAAACGGAAATAGAAGACATGGATTTGATTGCAAATTGGCTTTCCGACAGACTGGGTCAAAAGGTTTCCATAGTGGTGCCAAAACGCGGCGATAAAGAAAAAATGATAGAGCTGGCCGAAAAAAACGCAAAGCTGGTTCTTGAAAAAGATAAAGAAAAAATAAAGAAAGAACAGCAAAAAACAATCGGTGCCGTTAAAGAAATAATGGAAATACTGGGAATAGAAAAAGCTGACAGGATAGAGTCTTACGATATATCCAATATAGCGGGCTTTGATTCCGTAGGTTCCATGGTCGTATACGAAAAAGGAAAACCAAAAAAGAACGATTACAGAAAATTCAAAATAAAGTGGGTAGAAGGACCAAACGACTACGCCAGCCTTGCGGAGGTTTTAAGACGCCGATTTACTCATGAGTCCAAGGATGCCAATGACAGCTTTAGCAAACTTCCGGACCTTATTATGATGGACGGCGGAAAAGGGCAGGTCAGTGTTGCAAAAGAGGTATTTGATGAGTTGGGCCTGAAAATCAACGTATGCGGCATGGTAAAAGACGACAATCACAATACCAGAGGCCTTTACTATGAAGGAAAAGAAATGCCCATAAGCCGCTTTAGCGAGGCTTTTAAGCTGATTACCCGCATTCAGGACGAAACTCACCGCTTTGCAATTGAATATCACAGGGCAATTCACGGCAAAAATCAACTAAAGTCGGTTTTGGACGATATTGAAGGTGTGGGCCCTACAAGACGCAGAGCTCTTATGAAGTATTTTAAGACGATAGAAGCAATAAAAGAGGCCACGGTCGAGGAAATAACAAAGGCTCCGTCCATGAACGAGAAAGTTGCAAAGAGCATTTACGACTTTTTCCACACAGATAACAAGTCTTGAATTGTACAGATAAGACTAGTATAATTACATGGTGACGGCTAGTAGCTCAGAAAGGAGGTAGAATATGCAAGACACATTAAATCTTTCGTTTTCCGATAATGAAAAAGACAATAAAGTTTCTCTTGATGATTTGATAAGCAAAATGGGCTTTGTAAAACTTAATTCCCAAGTAGAAACAAAAGACAGATATATCAGATACAGAAGTATCAACCGTCCGGCTTTGCAGATGACGGGATTTTTTGATTACTTCGACAGTAAACGTGTCCAAATTATCGGTAATGCGGAGCATATTTACCTTCAAACGCTTCCGAGAGAAGAAAGAATCAAAATATACGAAAAACTATTTACATATAACATTCCATGCTTGGTTTTTGCCAGAGGCCTAATGCCGGATGATGATTTGCTTGAAGAAGCCACAAAAAACTCAATACCGGTTTTATCAAGCAAAAAGCCTACGGCTGAAGTCATTACCGAGATAATGAATTGGGTAGCGAGTATGGTTGCGCCGGTTCAGAGCATTCACGGCGTTTTGGTTGATGTTTACGGCGAGGGAATACTTATTATCGGAGAGAGTGGTATCGGTAAATCGGAAACCGCTCTTGAACTTGTGCGCAGAGGTCACAGACTTGTAGCCGATGACCTTGTGGAGATTAAAAAAATAAATGATGAGATGGTTATGGGCAGTGCCCCTGCTATTACCCGTCATTTTATCGAACTTCGTGGAATCGGCATAATAGACGTTAAATCCCTTTATGGAGTGGAAAGCGTAAAAGAAAGTCAGGCCATTGATATGGTAATCAGAATAGAAGAATGGCAAAAAGAAAAGGAATATGATAGAATCGGTATCTCGGAAGAATACGATTACATCATGGGAGTTAAGGTAACAAGCCATTCAATCCCGGTAAGTCCCGGACGTAATCTTGCGATTATAGTTGAGGCAGCAGCCGTTAATAACCGTCAAAAGAAGATGGGATATAAGGCAGCTGACGAGTTTTATCGTCGCGTCCAGGAAAATATTGATGCTAAGAAAACAAAGGAAAATGACATAAATGAATGATGAAACGTTAAGTCTCATAACAGAAAAGCTCGGAAAAGAAAATGTATTATTTGACGAGCCCATGAGTAAACATACGAGCTTTGAAGCGGGTG
>CACZQX010000312.1 GCA_902783445.1 uncultured Lachnospiraceae bacterium | reverse complement strand
TGGCTAAACAAGCTCTGACAAGAGAAGTGGGTAAACACAGCGATATTCCTTATGTGGCGGAGCTTGAAAAAGAAATGCTTGAAAAAATAAACGCTCTCGGAATAGGCCCCGGAGGACTTGGCGGTAAAACCACAGCATTTGCGGTTAATATTAACACTTATGCAACACACATTGCGGGACTTCCCGTTGCCGTTAATATCTGTTGCCATGTCAACAGACATGCTGTTCGCGTAATATAAAAACTTTTACAAAACAAAAAGGTTTGATAAATAATGGAAAAGAAAATAACAACTCCAATAAGCAAAGATAAAGTTAAAGACTTAAAAGCGGGAGATTACTGCTATATTTCGGGAGAAATATATGTTGCCAGAGATGCGGCTCATAAGCGTATGGTAGAAAGTTTGGAAAGAGGAGAGAAACTCCCCATCGATTTAAAAGATGCCTGTATTTATTACATGGGACCTTCTCCCGCAAGAGAAGGCCGACCTATCGGTTCCGCAGGTCCAACAACAGCCACAAGAATGGACAAATATGCGCCGATTCTTATGGATCTCGGACAAACGGCAATGATCGGAAAAGGAAAAAGAAGCCCCGAGGTTATTGAGGCCATGAAGCGCAACACGGCTGTATATTTTGCGGCTGTGGGCGGAGCGGGAGCTTTGCTTTCAAAATGTATCAAAGAGTCGGAAGTGGTCGACTATGAAGACCTTGGTGCGGAAGCGCTTCTTAAGATTAAAATTGAAGATTTTCCGGCAATTGTGGTTATCGATCACGAAGGAAATAATCTTTATGAAAACATTAAATAATGCGTTAAGTATTTAACGATTGTTGACACTTACCCTTTCTATTGTATAATTACAAACAACAACGGTTTGTATATATTATGCAATAGAAATCATTAAGTGAATTTCATTTGTTTGACAAAATATGATCTAACAATTAAAATATCAATATTGTTATAAATAAGTGGATTGCTGTGAGCAATTCTCTTATTAGGGCTAATAAACCCGACTTTAATTATAATTTTAGGAGGCAATTAATTATGAAAAAGCGTTTAGTAAGCTTATTCTTGGCCGGTGCGGTAGCTGCATCTCTTCTTGCAGGCTGTGGTGGCGGAAGTAACACATCGGGCGGAGACAAATTCGTCATCGGCGGTATCGGACCTGCAACAGGTGCTGCATCTGTTTACGGTAATGCGGTTAAAAACGGTGCTCAGATTGCTGTTGATGAAATCAACGCTAACGGCGGTATCAACGGATACCAGATCGAGTTCTCATTCCAGGATGATGAACACGATCCTGAAAAAGCAGTTAATGCTTACAACACATTAAAAGATAAAGGTATGCACGTTCTTATGGGAACGGTTACTACACAGCCTTGTCTTTCGGTAATCGATTACACAAATGAAGATGGAATTTTCCAGATTACACCATCAGCTTCAGCAGTTGATGTAGTTAAATATAATAATTGTATTCAGGTATGCTTCCAGGATCCTACACAGGGTACAAAAGCAGCAAAATACATTTCGGAAAATCAGATTGCTTCAAAAATAGCTATCATTTACGATGTATCTGATGCTTACTCGGCCGGTATTCATGATGGTTTCATCGCAGAAGCTGAAAAAGCAGGTCTTCAGATTGTTAGCGATGAAAGCTTTACAGCAGATAACAAGTCAGACTTTTCCGTACAGTTACAGAAGGCTAAAGCATCAGGCGCTGAGCTTATCTTCCTTCCTATCTATGCTACAGAAGCTGCAACACTTCTTAAACAGGCTAACGATGCAGGCATCAACGCAACATTCTTCGGTTGTGACGGTTTAGACGGTATTCTTACTGTTGAAGGATTTGATGCAGCACTTGCAGAAGATGTAATCTTACTTACACCTTTTGCGGCTGAAGCAGAAGACCCTACAACACAGGCTTTCGTTTCAGCTTACCAGGATAAAGTAGGTGAAATTCCTAACCAGTTCGCTGCAGATGCATATGATGCAATTTATATCATCAAGGGTCTTATTGAAAAAGCAGGATGCACACCTGACATGGCAGCAGACGAAATCGGCAGCGCAATTCTTGAAGCACTTAACGGATTCACATACGACGGAATCACAGGTGCAGCAATGACATGGGAAAACGGCGCTGTAAATAAGACACCTACAGCAGTAGTTGTTAAAGAAGGAAAATATGTTGAATTAGATTAGTTTCCTTAAACAAAATAAAGAAACATATGACCGAATCGGCAAAGCCGGTTCGGTCTCTTTATCTTTAGCGAAAGGGCTTGTAATAGATTATTTGTTATGCTATAATCACCACAGACTAATTTGCGACACTTAGTTCTTTTTTTTGCGTTTAGAAAGAGTGTTGCTTTTGGATGTTAGGTTATTGTGATTTTAGAGAGAGGTGTTGATATGGATTTCATATCCTATTTAATCAATGGTGTCAGTCTTGGCAGCATTTATGCTATCATTGCTCTTGGATACACCATGGTTTACGGTATTGCCAAAATGCTTAACTTTGCCCATGGTGATGTTATAATGATTGGCGGATATATCTGTTTTACCGCAATGAGCGCTTCGGGTAATTCTTGGCTTGGTATTATTCTTGCGGTTATTGTTTGTACTGTTCTTGGTGTAGCAATAGAAAAAGTTGCATACAAACCACTTAGACAGGCTACGTCACTTGCGGTACTTATCACTGCAATCGGTATGAGTTATTTCTTACAAAATTTAGCACTTATTATCTTTGGTTCAAGCCCAAAGGCCTTCAAATCCGTAGTGCCTTTTGAACCTTTGGTTCTTGCTGACGGCGCATTGACAATTAAAGCAGAATCAATAGTTACGGTTATCTGCTGCGTTGTTATTATGATTGTGCTTGTTAACTTTATGAAAAAATCAAAGACAGGCGCGGCTATGCTTGCGGTTTCCGAAGATAAAGGCGCTGCACAGCTTATGGGTATAAATGTTAACAGAACAATTGCCATAACATTTGCAATCGGTTCGGCTCTTGCTGCCATTGCAGGTGTGCTTCTTTGTTCTTATTCACCGACACTTACACCTTACACCGGTTCAATGCCGGGTATTAAGGCCTTTACGGCTGCCGTATTCGGCGGTATCGGTTCTATTCCGGGTGCTTTCATCGGTGGTATGTTACTTGGTATTATCGAAGGATTTGCTAAAGCATATATTTCATCGGAACTTGCGGATGCAATAGTTTTCGGCGTACTTGTTATTGTACTTATTGTTAAGCCTACCGGTATTCTTGGTAGACCTATACATGAGAAAGTGTAGGAGGTCTTATCATGAAGAAATTATTATCAAGCAAACTATCAAGAAACTACATGATTACATTCGGAATTGTAATCGTAGGCTTTATTGTTATACAGTTACTTATACCTACGGGATTGCTTTCAAGTACATTCCAGGGTCTTTTGGTTAACCTTTGCTACTATATAATCTTGGCCGTATCACTTAACTTGACGGTAGGTATTTTGGGTGAGTTGAGTTTGGGTCATGCGGGCTTTATGTGTATAGGTGCCTTTACAAGTGCTTTCTTTACTAATGCTATGGCAGATTCCATCGAAAGCGATTTTCTAAGATTCTTAATCGGTCTTGTTATCGGTACGGTAGCTGCGGGTATTTTCGGTATTTTAATCGGCATCCCGGTTCTCAGACTTTCCGGTGACTACCTTGCAATCGTTACCTTAGCTTTTGGTCAGATTATTGTAAACATCTTTACTGTACTTTACGTTGGTGTTGACAGCCACGGTATTCACATCGCTCTTACAAGTGACGGACTGGGACTGGAAGAAAGCGGAAAAGTTATTCTAAAAGGAGCTCAGGGTATTACGGGTACACCGAGAGTAGCAACTTTCGTTATCGGTATTATATTGGTTTTACTTACGCTCTTTATTGTACTTAACTTTATTAATTCACGTGCGGGCCGTGCCGTAATGGCTATTCGTGATAACAAAATCGCGGCAGAGTCTGTAGGTATTAATGTTTCAAAATATAAGATTTTGGCATTCTCCATTTCGGCTGCTTTGGCCGGTATGGCAGGTGTTTTATATGCCCACAATATTTCATCCCTTACAGCTACAACAGCCAAATTCGGTTATACACAGTCCATTATGATTTTGGTATTTGTCGTACTTGGCGGAATCGGAAGCATCAGAGGATCGATGATAGCTGCTATTATTCTTACTCTCCTTCCGGAATATTTGCGTTTCTTACAGGACTACAGAATGTTGATTTACGCAATCGTTCTTATTGTTATGATGATTGCAACATGGAATCCTACATGTAAGGCATTCCTTGCAAAACATTCTCCGAAGAACTGGTTTAAAAAGAAAAAGGAGGTTGAATAATTATGGCTTTGCTTGAAGTTTCAAATTTGGGAATCTCCTTTGGTGGTCTTCGTGCCGTTGACGGTTTCGAAGTTAAAATCGAAAAAAACGAGCTTTACGGTCTTATCGGTCCTAACGGTGCCGGTAAAACAACGGTTTTCAATATGCTTACGGGTGTATACAAACCGGATATGGGCAAAATCAGTCTTGACGGTGTGGATATCACAGGCAAAAAGACAATCGACATAAATAAAGCCGGTATAGCAAGAACATTCCAAAATATCAGATTGTTCACGGAAATGAGCGTTCTTGACAATGTTAAAATCGGTTTACATAACAATAACAAATATTCAACTTTTACCGGAATCATGCGACTTCCGAAATTCCACAAAGTTGAGAAAGAAATGAATGCAAAGGCACTTGAGCTTTTAAAAGTTTTCAATCTTGATAAAGAAGCTGACTATCTTGCTTCAAATCTTCCTTACGGAAAGCAAAGAAAACTCGAGATAGCGCGTGCGCTTGCAACATCGCCGAAGCTTCTTTTGTTGGATGAGCCTGCTGCAGGTATGAATCCTAACGAAACAAAAGAGCTTATGGATACAATCCGTTTTGTCCGCGACGAATTTGACATGACAATACTCTTAATTGAACATGATATGAAGCTTGTATCGGGTATTTGCGAAAAACTTACGGTACTTAACTTTGGTCAGGTTCTTTGTCAGGGTGGCACTTCAGAAGTCCTTAATAATCCTGAAGTTATTAAGGCTTATCTTGGCGATTAGGAGGAAATGACATGGCATTATTGGAAGTAAAAGACATAGAAGTATATTATGGCGTAATTAAAGCCATAAAAGGCATTTCCTTCGAAGTAAACGAAGGAGAGGTTATTGCCCTTATCGGAGCAAACGGTGCCGGAAAAACAACAACACTCCATACCATCTCCGGTCTTATTACACCGAAAGTGGGCTCTATTATGTTTGACGGCAAGGATATTACAAAGGTTCCTGCTCATTCAATCGTTTCTTTGGGAATGGCTCATGTGCCGGAAGGAAGACGTGTTTTTTCACAGCTTTCCGTATATGATAACCTTAAGCTCGGAGCCTTCACAAGAACTGACAAGGATGAAATAGAGAAATCATTAAAATACGTATATGAGCGTTTTCCTCGTCTTGAAGAAAGAAAGAAACAGCTTGCGGGTACATTATCCGGTGGTGAGCAGCAGATGCTTGCTATGGGACGTGCTCTTATGTCCAGACCTAAAATCGTACTTATGGATGAGCCTTCAATGGGCCTTTCACCTATTCTTGTTTCCGAAATCTTCGATATTATCAAAACTATCAGCGAAAGCGGTACAACGGTTCTTCTTGTTGAGCAGAATGCAAAGAAAGCCCTTGAAATTGCCGACAGAGCTTATGTTTTGGAAACAGGTACGATTTCAATGAGCGGCAAGGCAAGCGATCTTGCAAATGATGAAGGAATTAAAAAAGCATATTTAGGCGAATAGTGTTATAATATATATATAAACGAAACAGACATGGGGATGCTCTATTTTGGGGCAAATGTGTCAAAAGGAGTGGTATTTTTATGGAGAACTTCGTAATTACTATTGCCAGAACCTATGGTAGCGGCGGAAGAACTGTCGGTAAAATGCTTGCAAAGGATTTGGGGATTTCCTACTATAACAGGGAAATATTAAAGCTTGCATCCGACGATAGCGGAATTAACGAGGCATTATTTGCAAAAGTTGATGAGAAACTTAAAAACACATTGTTATTTAAGACGGCATCCAGTGTTTATAATGGTGAAATAATACCGCCGGATAAAGGAGGTTTTACATCGGATAGAAACCTTTTTAATTATCAAGCAAAGATTATTAAGGAACTGTCAAACAAAGAAAGTTTTGTTGTAATCGGACGTGCGGCTGATTTTGTTTTAAAAGACTTCAAAAACGTCATAAGGGTATTTGTTCATGCTCCTATGGAAACTTGTATAAAGAACGTAATAGAAGTGGAAAACAGGCCGGAAAAGGGCATAGAAGCCTATATCAAAAAGATTGATAAAGAACGTGCCGAATACTACAAGTATTATACCGGAAGAGATTGGTATGATGCCAAAAACTATGATTTGTGCTTAAACAGCGCAGAATTAAGCTTTGAAAAATGCGTAGATATTATTAAAGCTTATATAGATATTAAAATGTCATAAATAGATATATACAAAAGCTGTTGGGATTTCCCGACAGCTTTTGCTTTAAAAAATGAGTTACAACATATGTCATAAAGAATTGCTCTTGTTACAAATTGTAATAATCCAAGGTATGATAAACTTCATCCGGTACAATAAGTCCCTTATTTTCCCTTGAAGTAATTTTGTTTGATTGTACTTTTAGATGCTGAGCCTGTGTCTGATTAAATTTGAAAAATGATCTTTCAAACATAGGTGTGTCAGACAGCTTTTTTCTAATCTTCTTAGGAAAAGGACAATAGGTTGCAAGTATTCGTCTATTAACCATATTAAGCCTTACGGAGCCGTTAGCCTCGTATTTGAGCCATATTATATAATCCGTTACAAATACTTCCTTTACGCTGTTTCTGCAACGTTGAATCTGTTTTTTAATTAAATCGCGTTTTTCGGCATTAAGCTCTTTATTTTTTCTGTAAAACTGAATATAGTCTGCGTACTCACTGGTAAGTGAAGGAACCGAAATATCAGACCATGCAACACCTTGAACTTTTTTGCAAAATTCCCATCTGTATCTTCCGAAAAGACGCATCATGGTAAGCTCGAAGTTGCCTTTGTGAATGGCCGGAAGCAAGAACCTTGCTTCGCTTCTTGTTCTTCTTCTTGTGGTTTCCTGCCACATAATACCGTTTGGTCCACATGTTGGAAGCAGAATGAAAACAGGAAGAACCTCAACCTGAATGACTTCTTTGTAAAGCTGTATTTCCAAGTCCTCATAAAGGATTTCGCGGTAGAAAGCGGAAAAGTCAAGGGATTTGACTTGGTTAAACATTGTAACTATTTTTTCCTCGGTTAATATGGCTTCTTCCATATGAGGGTCGAAAAGATCCGAGTAGAGAATCGGCACAAATGTAAATATGTTTCCGTTTGCCAATCTGTTGTTGGTTCTAAGTAAATTATTAATTTCAAATTCGACTTTTGCATGTGCATCGGCAAGTAAGGCCTCTACCTGAGACTTATCAAGCTGTTCCTCTATCTGGCGTTTTCTGATTGTGTCATGATAGTCGGTATCAAATTCGTTTTTTGAAGGAACATTTTCGCCATGATAAATTGACATAAGCCAATCTTTCATGCGATAAATCTTAAGGGGGCCATTATGTGAAAGGGGCTGGGTAAGACCCAAAGTATTAAGCTCGCTTTTTTTAAGAAGTCGCTCATCAAGTAAACCGAAATCCAAAAATACTTCAACAATAAAATCCGCATTTTCTGCTTCTGCATATTTGAAAAAAACGTCAGTGTATAAGTCATAATAAAGATTTGTGACCCTCGGATAAATGCTTTTTGCATCTTCTTCTCTGGAAAACTTATCAGAAAGATTCATAAAATCCGTAACGGCATCGGCCAAGGCTTTTATTTTTTCCGGAGTCCATTGTGCAAAATTACAAAGACGCATCAAAAGACTGCCGGCTTTGATTGTACTTAAGTCAATATCTTCGGCCGCTTGAGTGATTGCAGCAGTATCTTCGGACTTTGCTTCTTCACTTGTTTCTTCTTGCTTTTCGTCCTCTGCATTAGCTTCTTCTTTTTCGCCCGGTGCAAGCCATGAATAATCTATTTCTATCGGAATATTGCATTCCGAAAGAGCCTTGGCAACAAAATTGTCGAGAGAATCCTTAAGCTTAAGACCTATTGACTCCTTCGGTGCCAATTTTGGTTTTGTGGCTTTGATTTCGTTTTCTGCTTTTAATGAAAGATATAAAAGGGATTTTTCACCCGAATTAACAAAATAATTAAGAATATCATTCACGCACTCCAAAAAATCAACAAATGTTTTGCAAACATTGTTAAACATACGAAGCTGTGAACGAGAAGCCGCCATAGCGCCTTTTCTGTATACGTTTTCGAATGCATCCGGATATTTTGCATAATTTTCGAATTGAGTAAAGCTGCTGTAATAAGCCTGCTGTTGGAGATCAAAGGCTGTTATGTCGGGAAAAGAATACTTTTTGGCAGCTTCTATTTTTGCCGATGAGCAAAAATCCTGATAAGATTTGCTGATTTGCGTAAGCTCCCTGACAAAAAGACTTGTAACATCATAAAAAGACATGCATCGCATGCCGATATCGTTTATCAAAGCACTTAAATACTTGTGTGCCGTTTCGTAGACTTCCATATCGCCTACATTATCGGAAAAATCCGTATAGCTTTCCGCTTTGATTTTAATTACTTCGATTGGTTCGCTGAAAGAATAGGTAGAAGTATATTTGCCGAGAAAAACATTCTCGGCACCAACAAAAGAACCGGTAGAAATACTTTCGGTTTCCTTGCCGGTCACTTTTTCCACATTGCCGTCCAAAATCAAATAAACGGCATCAACAGGAGAGCCGGCTGTAGCTAATGTTGCCGGTTCTTCAAGTTTCAAATTCTCATAATATGCTTCGCCCATAGCCCTTTAGTTACCTGTTTTTATTTATTTTCCAAATATCTTTCGTAATCATCAAAAACGTAATCGAAAATAGGTGCAAGACCGACGAATTCGCATCCGTAGGTATATGAACCGTCTTCGTGATCAACGCTTCTGATAATCTTTACAACCGTATATAATGCAAGCTTGGTGCTTCCAAGCTCGATTTTCGCATTGAAATAATAACCCATTGGAATAACCGCGTTAGATATAAAACCCAGACCATGCTTTGAAATATCAATTACATGAATTGGTGAATCGAAATGTTTGATAACAACGTTATCTTGTTTGAAGAGATCTGAAATGTTAAGCTCTAAGTTAACATTAAGTCTTTTACTACGCCTTTTTTCTATCATTTACTATACCTCCAACATGCATCATATCGTGAAATTTCTCTCCTTTGAATATTATATATTAAAAAAATGCAATATTCAAGCTACTTATCCTTTTTATCCCCAAGTTTACACAGTCTAATGTAAAACCATAAAAGGATAGGGACAAAAATGGTGGTTGCTATGGCCGCTATAAAAAACTTTGTGGTATGTTCGTTGCCGAATATTGCCAGTAAAAACGCGGTTGCGTACATAGCCAAAATAAGAACTATTCCG
>CACZQX010000311.1 GCA_902783445.1 uncultured Lachnospiraceae bacterium | reverse complement strand
TATATTAAAGCGAATTCATCCGATTGCCGAAAGCAAAAACATAGAAGTCGTATACGAAAGCTTAAGGGAGGTTTATGCCGATGTAGATGAGAAAAAACTTACAATGGCCATAACCAACCTGGTGGAAAATGCGGTTAAATACAATGTTGATGACGGATGGGTAAGAATCAGTTTGAATTCCGACTCAAAATATTTTTATGTAAGGGTTGAAGACTCGGGTATAGGAATTGCCAAAGAGGATTACGATAAAATATTTGAAAGATTTTATTGCGTAGATAAGGCAAGATCGAGGGAAACCGGCGGAACCGGTCTTGGTCTTTCCATAACCAAAAATATAATTCTTATGCATAAAGGTAACATTAAGGTTAGCAGCGAGGAGGGCCATGGAACGACATTTGCCGTGAGAATACCTTTGGTTTATACACCTCCCGAAGATGCGGAAAGGCAAAAATAATGAAAAAAAATATCATATCATTTTTGCTTGCAGCGGCCTGTTCTTTTGTATTTATAGGATGTGCGGGCAATGAAAGAAATTATTCATATGTGGAAGATTATGTATATAATTCAATAGATCTTTACTATGTCAGCAATATGATTGACGAGTTAAAGCCTTTAAAGCATACTCTTGTTGCCAAAACAACGACGGAGCAAGTGGAAGAAGTATTGGATTTATTGTTTACGGATTCGAAGGATTCGGGATACAAGAATCCTTTTGATAACAATGTTCAATGTCTTGATAGCAGCTTTAATAATTCGATTTTATCATTGAATTTCAATTCGGACTATTTGTTAATGGATAAGGAAAGAGAACTTCTTGGCCGTGCGGCAATAGTGCTCAGTCTCTTACAAATCGATGGTGTAAGCTATGTTAATTTCAACATTGATTCACAACCCTTAACGGATTCTGCCGGAAGAATCATAGGGAACATGAATCGACAGTCCTTTGCGGATGTTGTGGCAAGCAGTGAAAGCTTAAACAGTTTTATTAATTTGACACTGTATTTTGCGGATGAATCGGGAAATGCTCTTATTCCGGTTTCAACCACAATTGAATATGATGAAGTCGATTCCGTTGAAAGACTGGTGGTGGAAGCTCTTATTGACGGACCGGAAAGTCTTGGAAAATACAGTCTTATAAATGCAAACGAAGAAGACGAAAACCAAGAGGTTTATCCGACATTGGAAGACAATATTGAAATAGTCAGCGTTTCAACCAAAAACGGCATTTGTTATGTGGATTTTGATGAAGCGTTCATAAAACAAAATACGTCGGTTGATAATGATGTGATTATTTATTCTTTGGTAAATTCCTTATGTGAGCTGAAATATGTTAATCAGGTTCAGATATCTGTTTTGGGAGATTCGCAAATTCTCTTCCACGGAGCAATAGAACTTAACGACCCGTTTATAAGAAATCTTAATATTGTGAAAGGATAACAGCGTGAACAGACCATTAACTTTTGCATGTATTGGTCTTGTGCTTGGAGAGGCAACAGCTGTTTTAATAGCAAAAAACGGCAAGGTTACAAATACCTTGCTGTTTTTGCTGTTTATATTTACAATCAGCTTTGTCGGCTTTGCTTTGATAAAAGTGGTAAAAGCCGGAAACAACAGTGCTGATTTAAGGATAAAAAAAGCAAATCTTAAGAGACTATTATTATTTTTCTTGATTTTTTTACTTGTAGGAGCTTTTCGTTTACAGCATTTCGACCAAAAACTTAAGGCGGCCGATTCTTTTAAAATAAATGCGGATTTAGTATGTCTGGGGGAAGTTGAAAGAATTGAATCAAAGGATGACTATTCGAAATGCTATATTAAAGCAAAATACTTATTGGATGAACAAAGGGGAAAAAGCATAAAAAATATAAAGCTTATTTTAAACGCCGAGGCTTTTGATAATATAAGAGTCGGAAATAATATAAAGGCCGATTGCAGTAACAAGGGATTTAATACTGCAAGAAATCCCGGCAATTTCGATCAGAAAAAATACAACAATTCATTGGGATATTTTGCGAATTTAAAAGTAAAAAACATAAGTGTAAGAGATTATGGCGTAAACTATTTCAAAGAAGCCGTATACAATCTTAAAGATAAAATTCAAACATTGATCGATGAAATCGCCGGCGACAAAGCCCCCTTAATCAAAGCGATAATCACGGCGGACAAAGCTGATTTAAGTCCTGATACGAAAAACGCCTATCAACTGGCCGGAATATCCCATATCCTTGCTGTGTCGGGCCTTCATGTATCTATTATCGGTATGGCATTTTATAAGTTGCTTAGAAAAGTCTTTTCCTTTACGCCTGCGGCAATTGCGGCTGTTTTCTTAATGTTTGGATTTAGCATTTTATGCGGAAACAGCGTATCGATTATGCGAGCCGTTATTATGTTTGCAATAAAGCTTTTGGCTGATGTGTTGGGAAAAAGATACGATATAATAACGGCCCTCAGCCTTGCGGCAATATTGCTATTGCTGGCTAATCCGTATTATTTGTTTAATATATCTTTTGAGATGTCATTTATCGCCATAAGTGCAATAGTAATCCTCGGAAACGCACTGATAAAAGCATTTGAGATAAAAAGTGATATTGCAAAGGCAGCAATTACGAGTTTAAGCATAATGTTTTTTTCGGCTCCTTTGCTTATTAATTCATTCTTTCAAATATCTCCTTACAGCGTATTGATTAATCTGATAGTGATTCCTCTTATGTCCATGGTTCTTGCCTCCGGGCTTTTATCCATAGTTATTGCAAGCTTTAGTTTGCTTTTGGCAAAAATGTTTGTGGCGGCGGCTTATTATGTTCTTTGCTTTTATGACTTGATTTGCAAGTTATTGGAAATCCTTCCTTTTTGTACCGTGAATATAGCTAACATGAGCACGGCAAGAATAACAATCTACTATTTGCTTGTATTGTTTGTTGTGCTTTTATGTCTTTTAAGGATATATTGCTTGAAAAAAAGTGATTTTAGACTTGCAAAACTTAAATATTTTTTAAACAATAAAAGAAAATTCGCCCTTACCGTGTTTATATTGTTTGCTTTAATAATCTTTTCCTGCACCGTAAGATTTAACTCAAATCTTCAAATTATTTTTATGGATGTGGGTCAGGGAGACGGCATAGTCATTAAAACACCGAATAACAGGTTTATTTTAATTGACGGTGGAAGCAGCGATGTAAAAGATTTGTATGAAAACAGGCTGGAAAGCTGCCTTAAATATTATGGTATAAAATACATTGATTATAGCATAATAAGCCACGCAGACAGCGATCATACAAGCGGTGTGATTGAAATGTTGAACAGCCCTTACGTTGATAAGGTTAAGATTAAGAGCATCATATTGTCAGAAGCGGCTAAAAATAACGACAATTATAAGGATCTTAACAGTGCGGCAAAAAACGCCGGCTGTGAAATAAAATATATTTCAAGAACGGCAAAAATAAGTCTTGATGGTGTAACTTTAAATAGCTTATATCCCATAAAAGGCGATTATAGTGATGATGAAAACGAAAATTCCCAGGTTTTGGCTTTAAGTTTTGAAAAGTTCGATTTGCTTTTAACCGGTGATTTGGGAAAAGAAGGGGAAGAAAAGTTACTTAAGGCGGGTCTTGATAAAGATAAATACGAGGTGCTGAAAGTGGGGCATCATGGCTCTAAAAATTCATCCACAAAGGAGTTTTTGG
>CACZQX010000310.1 GCA_902783445.1 uncultured Lachnospiraceae bacterium | reverse complement strand
TAAATCCATCTGTCAAAATCAACAGATAAGAATTCATCCAATTCTTTTTTTAACTCAGGTGTTATGTCAATCACTCTTTTAAGCCCGCCATCCGTCTTTACCAAAGGATTTACATATCTTTTCTTTGCCGGAACTTTAAAGGCAGTGCAAGCTTCCGGCTTTTCTTTTTGCGAATATATTTCTTTAAACGAACGGTATTTGTCCCATTCTTCTTTAAGCTCTTTATCTCCGGTTAATTTCTCTATTACGTTTTTTTCTCTGAGATAAAAGTCATCTTTTTTAAGAAGGCCTTTTTCTACCGATTTTCTTAGTATTCCGGCCAAATATTCCATGGAGAAGCGATCTTCATCAGCCACAAAAAGCCTTGAATTCGAAAGCAAAAGCTTAACAAATTGTTTGGCAGCATCCAAATCATCAAAGGCAAGCTCGTCAATGGCATCCTCGTTTTTTGCTACATACAAATGAGAATAAAGCTTGGCAATCTCGTCTTTTTTAAGCATACCCCTGCATAAAAAATTGCCTGTATGATACTCCAATCGATCGGCCGAAAGTCCCGGCATATCATTATCCGCTATGGGATAGATATGATAATCGGCAACTTCATCCACATCAAAACCGTATTTTTCAAGCAAACCTTTTAAATCCGGCGCATTCAATATAAACTGTCTTGTTTCCGCTTCCGTGCTTTCCTGCGCCACATAATCCTTATTTAAAAAATCAACCACATGCGAAAAGACAGGTGTGCAGATATCATGCAACAAACCCGCAACTGCCTGTTTTTCGTCTTTTGTAAAATTCCAAACAATCAAGGCAACACCTATGGAGTGTTCCCATCTGGAGTAATCCTTAATGTAAGAAAAACTCCTAAACGATGTATATTCACAGCCGCAATGCATTCCCACGTCTTTAAGTCTTTCAAAAGACGGCGTAGCCGCAAAATCCTTAAGGATTTCCGGGAAGTCCGCGGCATAAACGTCAAATAAATCCATTGTCTTCTTCCGTATGCCAAATAATTTATGTGCTGATAACACAGACTAATTATAACATACTTTTTTATAGATAAAAAGAATAAATAAGCCTACAAAAGCCCTATATGAAAAGACAAAACACAAAATATGTAGCTACACTTTTTCCCGCCCATGATATATAATGAAAAATATTTAAGATTTTTTAAGTTTTTGAAAAGAGGATTTAACAATGGATTTTGTCCGATTATACGGAAACATAATAAAAAAGAACCTTGCCAAAGGCAAGATAGATAAAGCGAGAAAGCAGATTATAACAGGCTTTAAATTAGAAAATTTCAGAGTCAATCACTTGGCCAAAGACCCGGTGCCGAAAGCCTATACATACTTAAGCTCTCAAACATTAAAAAGCACCATCGACAGCCTTGCCCATCCGGAAAAGTGCGTTTGGACCAATATTTTCTCTCCCGTGGAGATTTTGCAAAACTTCGGTTTTAACTGCATTTCCGTTGAGGCTATTTCATCCATGATAAGCGGCTTTAAGATTGCGGATGCTTTTATCGACACGGCGGAAAGTTACGGCATAGCTTCCACCCTTTGCTCATACCACAAAAATTTTTACGGTATTGTGTTATCGGGCATTGCGCGTCCCGCAGCATTTGCCACAACCACGTCTATGGTTTGCGATGCAAATATCAATACCTTCCACACCTTGGCAAAAGACTTTAATGTGCCTCATTATATTGTGGATGTGCCGGAAGACGACAACGAGACAAACATTAAATATGTGGTTATGCAGCTTAAGGAAATGATAAGCATGCTTGAAAACTTAACGGGCAAAAAATTTGATATGGATGCCCTTCGCGAAACTTTAAAGTGTGAAAACTTATCTCACAAATATTTCAAAGAGTTTATGGAGATGCAGGCTTACAAAAACTACCCTAATTCTCTTACTCTTCACATGTACACCTTATTTGCATCCCATTTGCAAATAGGCGAAGAGTCCATTCTTAAATACTACGAAATGTTAAAGGATGAGATTAAAAGCTGCCCCGACATAAAGGGCAAAAAGATATTTTGGGTACACCTGCTTCCTTACTACCAAGAAACTATAAAAAGCTATTTCAATTTCGGCGATGATTATTATATTCAGGCTTTCGACATGAATTTCGACTATATTGAAGAACTTGACATAGAACATCCACTGGAAGCTTTGGCAAAGAAAATGATTAACAATGTCTATAACCGTTCTTATCAAAGAAAGGCGGATTTGGTTGTGGATTTGGTTAAAAAGCTTGGTTCCGACGGTGTAATACACTTTTGCCATTGGGGCTGCAAGCAGTCATCCGGCGGAAACGCTCTTCTAAAGGAGCGTCTTGCTAAGCTTGATATTCCGGTGCTTACCATTGACGGCGACGGCATCGACAGACGTAACAGCCACGATGGCCAAATCAAAACAAGGCTTGAAGCCTTCTTTGAAGTTTTAAAGCTTCAGGAAAACAAAGACAACAACAGCTCGGAGGCAGCTAAATGATAGGATATATGTGTAAATACGCGCCAATCGAAGTTCTGGAAAGTTTTGGCGAAGAACTTGTAATGATTGAGCCTCACGTAACAAATTTTAATCAATCGGATATAATGATGCATCAAAATGTCTGCTCTTTTGCAAAAAGCGTGCTGGAAGATGTTATGGAAAAAGACTACGACGGAGTGCTTCTTACAACATGCTGCGACAGCGTAAGACGTTTGTATGATGTTTTGAAGGCAAATTTCCCGGATAAATTCATTTATATAATCGATGTACCAAGAAAAGTTAACGATTTTTCCTGCGAAATCTACAAAGAAAGAATCGAAGAACTGATAGAAGAATATAAGAAATTCAGCGGCAAAAGCTTTAACGAAGACGAATTCGAGCGAATCGTAAAAGCAAAATCCGAAGCCGCAAAAATCGAGGAAAGAGCTCACAAAGAAGAAGCCCTAAAGAACAGCGACGGACGTGTCTACAAAATCGGCATTTCCGGTGCAAGGATGAATAAAGAAACCTTAAACTTCCTTGAAGATAAGGGCGTAAATGTTGTATTCAACGTAACTTGCAACAATCTCTTCAGAGACTTCTACGAAGAAAAAATAATACTCGGAGACAGCACAAAAACTCCGGATAAATTGCAAGGGGCTTTGCTTAAATATTCCGTAAAAGTTTTAAATCAAATCCCTTGCATGCGTATGGTTGATGCTGTAAACCGCAACAATTACATAGAGAACTTTATGGATGAAGTTGACGGAATTATATATCACACGGTTAAGTTTTGCGATAACTACTCTTTTGACTTTGCAAGATTCAAAAAGTTCTTTAACAAGCCCCTTCTCCATATAGAAACCGACACAACCCTCGGAAGTGCGGGGCAAATAAGAACCAGGGTCGAGGCCTTTTTGGAAAGCCTTGACGGCAGTAAGGGAAACGAACTTATAAAAGAAAAAATCAAAAAGAAAAAGGAAAAAGGCGAGAAAATGTATATTCTTGGAATAGATTCAGGCTCAACATCAACAAATGCCGTAATACTAAATGATAATAAAAAAATAGTTGCTTTTTATGTCCTTCGAACCGGAGCAAAAAGTATCGAAAGTGCCGAAAAAGCAAGAGACGAGGTAATAAAAAAAGCAGGCCTTAAGGCTGAAGATATAGACTTAATCGTAGCTACGGGATACGGTCGTGTAAGCATTCCTTTTGCGGATCACAATGTAACGGAAATCAGCTGTCATGGAAGAGGCGCTCACTTTTTCAATCCCGAGATTCGCACCATTCTTGATATCGGGGGTCAGGACTCAAAGGCCATTCGTCTTAACGAAAAAGGCGATGTAATAGACTTTGCCATGAATGACAAATGTGCGGCCGGTACGGGACGTTTCCTTGAAATGATGGCAAGAACTCTTGAGCTTAGCTTGGACGACTTGGGACCAACTTCCAAAAACTGGAAAGAAGATATCGAAATCAGCAATATGTGTACCGTATTTGCAGAGTCCGAAGTAATTTCATTAATTGCGCAAAATAAAGAAAAATCCGACATTTGTCATGGTTTACATAAATCCATCGCTACAAAAGCCTTTTCTCT
>CACZQX010000309.1 GCA_902783445.1 uncultured Lachnospiraceae bacterium | reverse complement strand
GTATATCCGCTTGGTCCATTTGATGCAAAGGGAAAGATTTACTATGTGTTATCGAGATCACGTAGTTTTGCGTCCAATCTTCATGAAGATTTTTACGATCTTCCTAAAGACATGTACTCAGACGAATTAAAAAAGACCTTTCAATATGAAACATGGGACGGAGAAACAGAAGTAAATGATCTGAGGTATATCCAAATTTCAGAGCTCGGATCGACCAATTTTATTAAGACCGGTTATTTCCTAATAAGTGATGTTGAAAAGTACGAGAAAAATGACGGAGATGATTATGATCTCTTCTGGGATAATTTGTCTCCCACGGTATATGCTGCAAAACTGGAAAATGAGCTTAAATTTGGTGCGCCGAAAGAACAGACTGATGATTATGGTGAAAAATACACACCCCATTCTGTGGCTGATTATATGTTTTATGCCTATCCGGATTATAATTGCAGGGAGTATGAGACATTTCTTATAAAAAAACAGGTCGAAATATATGAGGTGGCTACTCTTTTGGAAGGTGCGGAAGTAGTAGTACTGCTGACAGAAGGCTAGGGGAGAAGTGTTGAAAAGCGTACATATAAACAAAGCTAAAGTAAGAAAAAAATAATGACATGGTGAGATTACATGTCATTTTGGAGACTTGAATCGCAAAAAGAGAGGTTATTATATGGACAGAAATTGGAGCTTTTCTTTTGAAGAATATGAAAATCAGGATACTAAAAATAATATTGGCGTGCATACCGACCATGAGATGTTGTTCAACGAGATAATGAAACATCCAACTGTTACGGAAGATGGCGAAGAAGGTTATGATATTTATGCGGGATTATTCGAGTATCTACCTCAAAAGGCTGAGGAATATGGAATAAAACAGGCATATGTCGAAACATACTTTGGCTTAAGAAGCAAAGGGTATTCGGCATCGAAATGTATTCATTTGTTGAGATTGGATGAAAAAGTAATCGAAGAATTGAAAGAATCAAGATCCATCATACGGTTTAGAATTTTTCCCGGGAGTACAATGAATTGTGTAAAGGAGACTGCTGCAGAGTTTTTTGCTTTAGGATATGAGAAAGGCTTAAAAGCAATTTCATCGTTGCTTTGTGATGCTGAACTGGCGTCAGCGGCTCAAAAAAAAGGAAATACGATGGCATATGAGATGATAAAAAAAATACTTACAAAAGAAGGGTATGCCGAGTATTGTGAGCTTTATGGAAAGTCGGAAACATAAAAAGAGAAATAAGTGGTGCTATCAAGGAGAATCCGCGAAAAATAAGAAATACTTCGACGGCAAATGGTTTCGCGGCATAGACGACTTTTATAAAATAGCATCTATTAACGGCACCGGATTAACAGCCTTGCAGGAAGATATGTACGGATTTGTGATAGAGTAGGTAATGCACTTCCAATCAAAAAGCGATGGCATAAGAGTGATCTTATCCCATCGCTTTTTTTAGTTAAACAAAAATACCGGGTTTTTGTCAAAAGGAAAACCGTCTATGCTTTCTTCCTTTTCAAAACGACAGCACATGCAGCGGAAGAAGCGAGCACCAATACCAAAAGGATCACAGGAGCGGCGTCGCCGGCATCATTGCTTTCGCCGTAAAATTCGTTAACATGTGCAATAATATCATCCACATCATACAACTTGGAGATGTCTTCATCCAATCCGTGCACCTCGTAGTACAGCGGTGCGCCGTTTTCAATATCTTTTCCGTTTTTGTCTACAAGCTTCAGGCCGCCGGATATGGAGTAAAGCATACCGTTCGGGAAGTAACCTATAGAGACCATACATCCGCCGCCTCCGCTCTTTCCTCCGAGTACCGGTATTCCCTGGTCTGCAGCAAGGCTTGGAAGAAGATTGCCGCAAGAGAAGGATACGCAGGATGTAAGGATTGCATAATTCAGATCATATTTTACCTCATCATCCTTTTCATCTATTACCCCGTCCAGATTTTTGTCGGCTGTTACCGTAACATATTCGATATTGCCGGTGCAGGTGTTAAGCATGGATAATCTTGAGTCATCGGAAATGACAGCCATAATATATGATACAAGTGAAGAATCTCCACCGTCGTTAGCGCTGAGATCTATGATAAAATTCCTGACACCGTTTGCCTGGGCATTTTCAAGCGAATGGATGAACGGCTCGATCACTTTAACATCAAAGGAATCAAACACAAATATCATCGTATCATCCTTTTGATACAGCTTAGCGGTTTCCCATTCCTTGACAAGAGTAAGATTATTGTCGTAGCTCAGCTCCCGGGTTAAATTGTATGCTTCTGTGCGCATCTGATTGCCCACGATAGTCTGCTGTATGAAATTCAATGCTTCCGTCCTAGGTGCTTCGGGGTTTTCTTCTGAAAACTCTTCTATGGCCCGGGGCAATGCGGATTCTTCGTATAATTCATTCATTTCATCCTTGCTTAAAGTAAGCATCGTATGTCCGCCGTCCCAGCAATATTTATCCAGATATGCAAGTCCATAATAAAAGTCCATAACATTTTCGGATCTTAAAAGCTCTTTTGCCGTGCGGGTGTCGTCGTTAAAATCGTCAAGCGTTTTGTCAAAGCCTTTTTCCGCTATGCTTTCGGAAAGTGCTCCCTTGCTTGGACGGCCGTAGAATATGTCAAATATCAGGCAAAGCTCATTGTAGGTATAATCTATCATTGCCTG
>CACZQX010000308.1 GCA_902783445.1 uncultured Lachnospiraceae bacterium | reverse complement strand
TTTGATTACATTGTGACAGGTGCCTGGTCTAAAAAGGCAGCAACCGAAGCAAAGAAGTTTGGTAAAGTAAATATTGTTGCTACAAGTCAGGATAAAAACTTTAGCTACATTCCCGATTGCAGTGACTTACCAATTGATGATGATGCAGATTACGTTTACATTTGCGAAAATGAAACAATTCACGGAACAACATTTAAAAAGCTTCCAAATACAAAGGGTAAGATTTTGGTGGCAGACCAGTCATCCATGTTTTTGTCAAAGCCTTGCAATGTTAAAGACTATGGAATGATTTATGCAGGAGTTCAAAAAAATGTAGGCCCCGCAGGTCTTTCAATTGTAATAATCAGAGAGGATTTAATCAGGTCAGATTTACCCGAGAATACTCCCGTATATCTTAGATACGACACACATTCAGAAAATGGCTCAATGTACAATACTCCCAACTGCTGGGCAATTTACGTTTGCGGTAAAGTCTTTAAGTATTTAAAGAGTTTGGGCGGCCTTGAAGCCATGAATAAAATCAACGAAGAAAAAGCAGCTGTTTTATACGATTTTCTTGATAAGAGTAAAATGTTTAACGGAACAGTTGAAAAAGAGTATCGTTCATTAATGAATGTACCTTTTGTTACAAGTAGTGCAGAGAGCGATGCAGCTGTAGTTGCAGCCACAAAAGCCGCAGGATTTGATAATCTTAAAGGTCATAAAAGCGTAGGCGGTTTAAGAGCTTCTATCTACAATGCAATGCCTATTGAAGGGGTTAAAGCTTTGGTTGATTTCTTGACCAAATATGAAAAGGAGAATGGATGATGTTTAAGTATGCTTGCTTAAATCCTATAGCATCTGTCGGACTTAAGAATTTCACCGATAACTTTGAAAAAACCGAAGATGTAAATGATGCTGAAGGAATTCTTGTTAGAAGTGCCGTAATGCATGATATGGAGTTTTCAAACAAACTTCTTTGTGTGGCAAGAGCCGGAGCAGGGGTAAACAATATTCCTCTTGATACTTTGGCAAAAAAAGGTGTTGTTGTTTTTAACACTCCCGGAGCCAATGCAAACGGTGTAAAAGAACTTGCAATTTGTGCAATGCTTCTTGCTTCCCGAGATGTTATCGGAGGCATTGATTTTGTAAAAGAGATTAAGACTGATGAAAATGTTTCAAAGCTTGTAGAAAAAGGTAAAGGCAAATATGCCGGAACCGAACTTATGGGTAAGAAACTCGGAATTATCGGCCTTGGCGCAATCGGCGGACCTTTGGCAAATGCCGCAAGACATTTGGGAATGGACGTTTACGGATGTGACCCTTATATTTCAATTGATGCCGCTTGGAATCTTTCAAGAGACATTCATCACGTTAAGACAAGAGAAGAAATCTTTTCTAAGTGTGATTACATTTCAGTTCATGTTCCGCTTATTGAAAGCGATGATCCTAATGTCAACACAAAGAAAATGATCAATAAAGAAACAATTGCAATGATGAAAAAGGGTGTTATAATTTTGAATCTTGCAAGAGACTTGCTTGTTGATGACGATGCTATGGAAGAAGCGTTAAAGTCAGGTAAAGTAAGGAAATACGTTACCGATTTTCCTAACACTAAAACAGCAGGCATGGATGGAGTAATTGCAATTCCTCATCTTGGCGCTTCAACAGAAGAATCAGAAGACAATTGTGCCAAGATGGCAGTTAATGAGATGATTAACTACTTAGAAAACGGTAATATTTCAAACAGTGTTAACTATCCAAACCTTGATATGGGTATATGCGATCAGGTGGGACGTATTGCTATTTTCCATAAGAATGTGGCAAATATGATTTCTCAGTTTACTTCCGCAATCGGTGAGCATAATATAAATATTTCGAATCTTTCAAACAAATCAAGAGGAGAAGTAGCTTATACGATGCTTGATATTGAAGACAGAGCTTCAAAAGACTTAATAAAGAGACTTGAAGCAATTGAGGGAGTATTTAAAGTAAGAGTGGTTAAATAAAAATAAAGCTGTGGTTTTACCACAGCTTTTTTATTTTAGAATTGTTCAAATGACATCGGGTCTCCGTATTTTGTCATATCACCCATAGTGCTTTGGAATTTCTTTTCGCTTTCCAATCCTGCATTTGATGCTTCATCCATATACTCAATAAAGATATCTTCAATGGCCTCATTTAATTCTTTTGAAAGTTCTTCCATTATGGGCTTTAACTTTTCCAGTTGATAAGAGATTTGAACTTTTTGAGGGTCGATACCGTCTAATACTTTGTCTGCATAAGCGCTTACTTTTTCAAAAATATATTTTGACTTGTTTTCCATTTTCTTTCCTCCGAATATTACATTTAATATAACACCATTTTCTTGTTTACGGAATAAAACTTTGATAAAATTGTTGTAAGTTCTATATTTTATTAAAGGGGTGAAAATATGGACAATAAACTGTATAAACTCATGAATTGGCCGGAGATTGAATCTATTATCTATTCTGAATGTGACTCTCCCCAAGATATTCTTGGGATGCATACTGCGGGCCAAAATCAACTGGTGCAGGCGTTTTTCCCTAATGCCGAATATGTCAATGTTCTAAACCTTTCCGATGACAAGACATATCATATGGAAAAGGTCGATGAGGAAGGTTTCTTTGCTTGCCTTATTCCCTCAAAAAAATCCTTTAAACATGAATATTTAATTGAAGATAAAAATGGTGAAGTTGAAAAAGTTCCTGAGGTTTATGATATTATTCCTCAGTTTTGGCTAAGCCTTCTTGATAGATTTAAAGAAGGTACACTTTACGATTCCTACAGGTATTTTGGCGCTCATGTTACGGAAATTAAAGGAGTGCTTGGCACACAGTTTATGGTTTATGCTCCAAATGCCGTTAGAGTAAGTGTGGTGGGCGATTTTAATGAATGGGACGGACGTGTCAATCCCATGTGTAAAATTAACGAATGCGGAATATATGCTTTATTTATTCCTAACCTATCTCAGGGTCATTTATACAAATTCGAGATAAAACTTAGAAACGGCCTTACTTTTTTAAAGAGAGATCCTTATGCTTTCGCTATTGAAAAAGGCGAAAACGATGCTTCCTTGGTTTCTTTGGACTTTGAATATGAAAATGCCAAGTATAAAAGAAGCAGGCAACCTAAAAATCTTAGTATTTTGAGCCTGTCCTTTGATGACTTTTTAAAGGACGATGATTTTGATGCTTCAAAATTTGTTTTTGATTATGTTAAAAAATCAGGGGCCAACGCTGTTCTATTTGATGATTTAAGCTTTTGCAAAAAGATTGTCACTAAGTATGGAAAGCCCTCGCTTTTTTGCTTATCTTCAAAGATAAAGGAAGATGACCTTGAAAACCTTATTGATGCTTTGCATAAAGAAAACATAAGTGTATTTACTACCATCGATTTAAGCGGTTTTGTTCCTGATGATTGTGGGTTAAGAGGGTTTGACGGAAGCAAGATTTATGAATATGACGATAGGGAAATAGATTCTCTTTTATCCTTTAATTTTGATAACCTTTATGTCAGAAATTATCTTTTGAGTCTTTGCGATTATTATGTCAGACGTTTTTGCTTTGACGGCCTTTGTATAGGTGGAATCGATAGAATACTTTATCTTGATTACAAAAGAAATGACGGTGAATGGTCGGCCAATATGTATGGCACAAATGAAAATCTTGGCGGTGTGGAATTTTTAAAACATTTAAACTCCATTATGCATAAAAGATATTCCAATCTTTGTATGATAGCAAAAGATTCCCTGGTTTCAGACAACCTTACAAAAGATTTATCGGATTTTGGAATTGGGTTTGATTTTAAACTTCATACAGGCTTTACCAAAGAAGTAATTACCTATTTTCACTATGATTCAAACGAAAGAAAAAATCATTACAATGAATTGTTTGAGTTAACCCTTGGAATGTATTGTGAAAGGCATATCCTTGCTTTACTAAATTCGCAATTTGGTTGTGATGAAGAAAGCTTCTTTTCTTTCTTTTGGGGTAATAAAGAAGATAAACTAAAAAACCTTCGATTGCTGTTTTCGTTTATTTATTTGCTTCCGGGAGGAAAGTGCCTGCCTGTTTTAAAAGATGTAGATGATAAGTTTATTTCTTTCCTAAAGTTTTTAAATTCATTTTACACTGAAAATGAGTTTGACGATGAAGACTCTGATTCCTTTGATTGGGTTGACTTTGCGGATTCGGGTCATGAAATAATTTCCTTTATAAGAAAGGCTAAAGATAAAGAGTTTCTTATCGTCGTTAATTTTTCGGATGCTCCTTTTAAGAAAAGCATAGAAGTAAAGGAAGGGGCATATAGAGAGGTGTTTTCTTCCTCTTTATCAAAGTTTGGAGGAAACGAAAGATTATCTTTAAAATCAAAAGAAACCAAAGTTAAAAAGAATAATGCATCTAAGAGCGAAATAACGTTAAACTTAAATCCCTTATGCGCATATGTATACGAAAAAATACCTTGCCAAAAATGATTTATCAACTTATAATAACTTTTGTTGCATGTAGATGCAGGCTTCCGTGGCTCAGCTGGTAGAGCAACGCATTCGTAATGCGTAGGTCGCCGGTTCGAATCCGGCCGGGAGCTTAAAAGCAGTCGATTATCGGCTGCTTTTTTGTTTATTTGCGTAAAAAAGAATAATCAAGCTTTCATGTGTTTTTAAAAGAATATTGTTTGTCAAATTGTGCGCCGCGCGCGGACATATGGTCATTACAGAGAGAAAAATCTCTTTTTTATGGTTTTTTTTAGTAATTATTGAATGCTTTTTTGGTTGATGGTTACGCTTTACTGTGCTAAAATTAGATTTAACTTTAGAAGAAAATTTGGAGATAAAAATGGCTCAGCTTTGGGGTGGAAGATTTACTAAAGAGACTGATAAAAAAGTATATGATTTTAACGCTTCAATAAGATTTGATAAGCGCTTATTGGAAAGAGACTGCGAAGGAAGTGTGGCTCATGCCGCAATGCTTTCAAGGTGCAATATTATAACGCAGGAAGAATCTACCGCTATCATTGACGGTCTTATATCTATAAAGAACGATGTTTTAAACGGTGATCTTTTAATTACCGATGAATATGAAGATATCCACAGCTTTATGGAAGCTAACTTAATAAAGCGTATAGGAGATACGGGTAAAAAGCTTCATACGGGAAGAAGCAGAAACGATCAGGTTGCTTTGGACATGCGTCTTTATACAAGGCTTGAAGTTATTTTTATTGATGAAGAGTTAAAGAAGCTTCTTGATGTCATTTTACAAATAATGAGCGATAATACCGACACATATATGCCGGGATTTACCCATCTTCAAAAAGCTCAGCCCGTTACTTTGGCCCATCATTTCGGTGCTTATTTTGAAATGTTTAAAAGAGACAGGGACAGGCTTAAAGATATCTTTAACAGAATGAACTATTGTCCTTTGGGAGCGGGCGCATTGGCAGGAACCACTTATCCTTTGGACAGAGAGCTTACCGCCTCTTTAATGGGATTTTACGGACCTACTTTAAACAGTATGGATTCAGTTTCTGACAGAGATTATTTAATAGAATTTTTGTCTGCATTAAGCATTATTTCAATGCATTTAAGCCGCTTTAGCGAAGAAATTATAATCTGGAATTCAAATGAATACGGATTTATTGATTTGGACGATGCTTTTTCCACCGGCTCATCCATAATGCCTCAAAAGAAGAATCCCGATATAGCCGAACTTGTAAGAGGTAAAACAGGAAGAGTGTATGGCGCTTTAATGTCTCTTCTTACAACCATGAAAGGCCTTCCCCTTGCTTATAACAAGGATATGCAGGAAGATAAAGAGCTTACATTTGATGCAATAGATACTGTTAAAAACTGTATTGATTTGTTTGCGGGAA
>CACZQX010000307.1 GCA_902783445.1 uncultured Lachnospiraceae bacterium | reverse complement strand
TGCAATAACTCTTCAAAAGAAGATATGGCATATGTATCGGTCATACCCGCAATATAATCGATTACCGCCTGCACATATTGCTCTTTTTTACTTAAATCGCCATATATCTTTTTGTTGCAGCACTTGGCATTTTCTGCTTTTACCCAATCGATTTCTATATCTTGTGACAAACTGAATGCCGCAAGTTTTTCCGCAAAATTCTTCACAAAATTATAGCCGCCGAATTTTTTCTTATCAATTAATTCAATAACGCTTCCCGTGCTTTTTTTGCCCTCTTCAACGTATTCATCCCAAAAGCCCATAAGGCTGTCAAAGAGCTGATTGATAATAAGGGATGCGTAATTCGAAAATGGCTGCAATCTCTTGTTTTTGTATATGGCTTCATAATTGAATGCCTTTATCTCGTCAAGCTGATCCGACATTTCTTTACTTAAACAAAGGCCCTTGTCAGGCGATGAGTTATGGCACAAATCTATAATCATATTGTGCATGATAACTGTTGTGTTGAGAGCTTTTTCATTGTATATTCGAGCCATTTTTTGAAGCTTTTCCTGCTGCAATTCATCAAAATAATGAAGTCTTAAGGCATCTTCTATGTCTCGTCCCAAATAAGATATTTTATCCGCAAGTTTTACCACGCAGCCTTCCCATGTTGCTGCTTCGTATTTTCCGGGCTCGTCAAATTCAGAAAGATCGAAAAGCTCATCTCTCGGACACAAAGAATTGTTATCCAACTCTCCGCAATGGGATATGATTCCATCCCTTACCGCATAGGTAAGGTTAAGATTTTTAAGCTTGTTTTCGTTATCTTTCAAAAGCTCCACATTATCCACAAAATGAACGCCGTTTTGTTCGTGCCAAAATTTCTTACCCAAGTACGCCTCGCTAAGCTTGGTTATTACACGTTCTCCAAGATGTCCGAAGGGTGCATGCCCCAAATCGTGGGAAATGGCAATGGCAGACGCCAGCTCATCGTTAAGTCCCAAGGCCTTGGAAACCGTAGTAGCAACGGACTCAACATGAGCCACATGCTCGATTCTTGTGCAAATGTGGTCGTTTCCAGCTGCGTTAAAAAACACCTGCGTTTTATGTTTAAGTCTTCTGTAGGCAAGAGAGTGTAGGACTCTTGTGTAGTCTCTTACGAAGGGAGAACGAACATCGTCCTCCCTGCTGTAAATTTCCTCTTGTCTTTTGATAAGTTCCATCCAGTTTTTATGTTTTTCGTTTACCGCAACTTTTTCAAAAGCTTTTTCCATAGTTTCTGCCCTCGGTCGTATTTACTTCAAACAATAATTTTTTATTCAAGCCCCATTTTATTCATTATATAATTTCTTCTTTTTGGATTCATGCCTGTAAGCCTTGCAAAATAAAGTTCCTGTACTCCAATAAACGGCAAAATTTCAGCCTCATATTTCTTTATTTCTTCATCATCGTCTGTTTCATAATACTCTCTAATAAAAATATCCCATGCCTTATTCATTGTTGCGCAGTCTATATGAAACATCTCTTTACATCTTTCTTCGGTCAGACCCTTTGCCATAAAACAAAACGTACCTAAGTCGTAAACAGGGTTACCATATGCAAAATCCGCCATATCTATAAATAGTGCCTCATTTTCGGTTAGTATTACATTGCCGAGCTGCAAATCGCCATGCAGGCATGTTCCGGTTTCTTCTTTGCTGTCCAGAAATTCCACAATTTTTTTTCTGTCGTCATCAGACAAGCCTTCAATCGTTAAAGCAACATTCTTAACAATCTTTGCAAAGGAAGGAAATACCTCTTTGTTGCAAGGAGTCTCATGCAGTTCTTTTACAAGTTTTGCAAACCGTTTTACATATACTTCTATATTGTCCGGATCGTCGGCAATAGCACGGGCAACGGATTTTTTGGTAAGAATTCTTTCATATTCCACGGCAAGTCTTTTTCCGTCCGATAAGAAATTGCCGGCCAAAGGAGTCGGCACACCACATACAAATGCAGCGTTTGCAATGATTTTTTCACGAAAAGCCAATTCCTCGGGCATAAAATCTTTGTAAAGCTTCATCATGGCATCGTTATCATTTTTATTGTAACTGAATGCCGTGAAGCCCTCTCCCGACTGTTCCCATTTGCTCATAATCAGCGGATTTGGTTTTCTGAAAACGGCAATTTTTAAATCAACTCCGGTGGTTGCAAATGCCCATGCAACATCCGCAATCGCATTTAAAATGCAAAAAGTTATGCCGTGATCCATCATATTTAAAAATGCTCTGAGACCCGAAAAGTCTATATGCCCTACATGAGAAAAATCGATTTTGTAATCTTTTGATTTGTCCTTTTCAAGCTCTTTTTCAAGTTTTCTTACATCATCGCCCTTAACTCTTCCGTAAACATACACCCAGTCATTTTCAATATTATATTCAAAAACATTGCAAGCTTGAACAAATACTCTGTCTACAAGGCTCTTAAACTCTTTATAGGCAAAAGTATCGGAAAGCTCCGACAAAGAATCGGCAAGTCCCTCATAGTGCCAGCGATGATCCTTTGGATCCGTAACATGAAAAATCTTCCAAATTTCTCCGCCTTTTTCGTCGAAATCTCTTGCAATTGCCCTCATATTGGAAAGCTTATCACCCAGCGCAACAATTTTGCCTTCTCTGCTTAACCCTTTAATTCTGTCAATTGCAATCTGTTTTCGTTCATGCCATGAATCCGCTTCACTGACTCCGGGGAAGAACTTGTCACTTTCATCTTCCACCAGTTTTGCGACTCTTTCGCCAAATTCTTTCTTTAAATCTTCAACCGTAATATCCGTATCTTCAACAACATCATGTAACGCTGCTGCCGCCAGAAGCTCCTGGTCGTTTGTCATGGTTGCCACTATAGCCACCGCTTCGAACGGATGCACCACATAAGGAAAGCCTTTTCCCCTTCTTTCAACACCCTTATGGGCATCTATTGCATATTTCATAGCCTTATCAAGTAATGTTGTATCAATGTTTTTGTTCATATTGTCCCCCTGTTTTCTTTCAGACAAAAAGTCTGTTTTTAAATACCGATTATCTTAAATCATCAAAAGTGATATCATATAATATTGAGATTTTTTGCCTGTTCCATAATACGCTTTGCCGTACGGGCATTTCTATCCTTTTCTCCGTACAAAGCATCATAAAGCATTTTGATGCTTAGCTCTCCGGCACCGTTTTTAAGAAGGTATACGGTGCATAAGTTTAACGGTCCTATTGTTGATGAAAGTATATCAAGATCCGTGCTTCCTATTTGATGAAGAGCAAATTCATATGCCAAATCCGAATAGTCTTTCTTTAGATTTTCAAGATCTGCCAGTGTTTTCATGCCCATTTCCTTAAATATCACAAGATACGGCATTATACTTGTCGGTTGAATTTCCGCATGATTAATACTTGCAATTCTTTTATTTAAGGCATCAAACGGATCAAGTTCAAGATATGTTTTAAAGGAATCGCCGTCAAGCTCAACCTCGTCAAAACGTCCGTCTTTAACCAAAGAAAGCACTTTTCTTCTGTATTCTTCTATGCTGGTTTTGATGTTTTTAAACTCTTCATCCGCAATTTCAAGAAGACCCGCCAAGCGGTTTAAGCTTCTGAAATATTCCCTTGGTACCTCCACATCCGACTTATAGCCCGTGTCGTGATTAACCGTCGCCCAAACATGTTGAAGTGCGGTACGCATCTGTATTTCAAAACGTACTTCGTTTACCAAAGGCATTTTTTCGTCA
>CACZQX010000306.1 GCA_902783445.1 uncultured Lachnospiraceae bacterium | reverse complement strand
CGTGGCTTAATAATGATTTTTATAACGATGCTTTTTCAGATAATGAAAAAGCAATGATAAAAGACACCAATGTTGGAAATGAAAATAACCTTGCTTATGGAACGAAAAGCGGAGATAACACAAAAGACAAAGTATATCTTCTGTCATTATCGGAGGTTTTTAATACTTCATACGGATTCTCCTGCAGTAATAAGAATTCTGACACAAGAGTAGCATATCCTACTGTCAGCACCGATGCAGGCACATGGTGGCTACGTTCACCGGGCAGTGTTCCAAGCAGCACAGCATATGTAGGTGGTAAGGGATCTGTCAACAATCATGGCAATAGTGTCAATAATGCTTACGGGATACGTCCTGCTTTACATATTAATCTGTCATCTTCTGCATGGGTGAAAGGAGAAATAGTGTCAACAGGAGATACAAGTACTATTTCGACAACAAACATGCAACAGACTACATCATCAACTGGTGATACAGATACAGCAGCACCAGCCGGTAATGTTCTTAAAGTTATCTCGATAGTTTGCAAAAAGAATGCTAAAAAGATTACCGGAAAGCTATCTGTCAGCGGTGCAAAGGTTAAAATCAAGGTCGGCAGGAAACCATTTAAGAAAGCAAAGATAAAAGGCAAGAAATTTACACTGAAGCTTTCTTATAGGCTTAAAAAGAAGACGAATGTGCGGGTGAAAGTTACGAAGAGTGGTTATAAAGCCTTTAAGAAAAAGTATGTGGTTAAATAATTCTGATGAGCACTTATATGTAAAATACTTTACAAACAAGTTTATTGACAATCGTGCATATATAATGAAAAGTCAAGCTTGCGAGAAAGCAGTATAGGAATAAGGGAGACGACACCTACTTGTTTTCCGGTTCTTCAACAAACACATGATCCAGTTTTGTTATGCCTCTTGGGAGAGCATCTTTTGAATTCTTCCAGGAGGCATCTTTATTTCGATAGTCGAATTTATCGATAAACCAGGAGACGTCTTCGTTGACTCTTTCAATATTGTCGAAGAACACACGATTAAGAACTTCTATAAATTCCGCACGGTCTTTTGATCCAAGCATGCTTGCAGAGCGCTCGTACAACTCGCCGTAATGGGAAACGCAAAAGCCCTTGCATTTGGTGAATTTATCGTGAAAGGCAGGATCGTTTTTCCACAGATAAAAAATCGTATCTACATACCTGGGATAGGTCATCTCTATTTTGTCGCATACGAAGCATGAGCGATCAAGCTTTTTTATATAAGACACGACCGGATCACCTGAGTCATCTTTTTTGGAAAAGAATCCACCCTTGCCGGCTGGTTTTGAGGCTTTGTACTTCATCTCGTTGATTACCTTATTAAGATGCGTATGCATCATGAGTGCAAGACCGAGACGGTTTCCGTTAGCGTACAGTTTAACCATATGCTTCTGACAGAATCCGATTTCATCCGTTTTTGCACGGATATCATCCTGCATGTAACTCGGCCCCATAGTAAATTCGATGGCGTCTTTTTCGAGGTCATGGTATATCTTACAAAGCGGACACTCTGTGTCAGCAGCGAATGCGTCATTAACGGGGATGGTGTAAAGCTGTTCTTTCATAATAGCCTCCGGGAAGTTTGTTTTTAATATTATAACACAAACAAATGAATCGTAAAACGGTATAGATTATCCCGGGTATATTTGTTATAATATTATGAACCGGGACAACGTTTAGCGGAGCGGTTAATACAATATAAATACAAAGATTAAAGTATGAGTGAAATTATATCGGAAAAACAGAAAAAAGCCGAGGAGAGCATCAGAAAGAAATTTCATAAACAGCTGTTTTCTCCTTTTGCAAGGGCGTGTAAAAAATATCAGTTGATTGAAAACGGAGACCGTATTGCGGTCTGTATTTCCGGTGGAAAAGATTCCATGCTTATGGCAAAGCTTTTTCAGGAAATACAAAGGCACAGGCAGATTGAATTCGAACTTACATTTCTTGTTATGGATCCAGGATACAACAAAGAGAACAGGGAACTGATAGAAAGTAATGCAAAAGACCTCGGGATTCCGATCACAATATTTGAAAGTAATATATTCGATGCCGTGGAAACCATTGAGAAAAGTCCATGTTATCTTTGCGCAAGGATGCGAAGAGGCTATCTTTACAGCAATGCAAAGGAAATGGGCTGCAACAAGATTGCCCTGGGGCATCATTATGACGATGTGATTGAGACAATTCTTATGGCAATGCTGCACGGAGCACAGATACAGACGATGATGCCAAAGCTTCACAGTACGAATTTTGAAGGAATGGAATTGATCAGGCCGCTTTATCTTGTCAGGGAAAGCGATATATGTGCATGGAGAGACTACAATGAACTGCGTTTCTTAAGGTGCGCGTGCCACTTTACCGAAATGTGCGCCGCAAGCCGTGAAGAAGATGTGACGGCTTCAAAACGACTAAAAACGAAAAAACTGATAGCAGAGTTAAAAAAGGACAATCCATTTGTTGAATCCAATATTTTTAACAGTGTGGGAAATGTAAATCTCGACACGATAATTGCTTACAAAAAAGACGGAGTCAGACATCATTTTCTGGACGACTACTGATTAAGATGGATT
>CACZQX010000305.1 GCA_902783445.1 uncultured Lachnospiraceae bacterium | reverse complement strand
CGCAAGATATTTAATCTGATAGGATTCCGCAAGACCGAGGTATAGTTCGCCTCCGGTGATGTCATCAAGGGATACGAATTCCTGCTCGATCTTATCAGCCATGCTGATCAGGTCTTCTGCACGGTTCCGAAGAAGGATGCCTTCATCTGTCAGACGGATGCTGAAACTGTGACGGGTAAAGAGCTTCTTTCCCAGTTCATCCTCAAGGACTTTCAATTGCTTTGAAAGCGTGGGCTGTGTGACATGCAGAAGTTCCGCAGCACGTGTCATATTTTCTTCCCTTGCAACGGCAAGGAAGTATCTAAGGGTTCTTATTTCCATGAGGATCATCCTTTCATACTATGCTTTGGAAACAACAATAAAAAGACTTATGTCTGACGATGATATCGGCAATAAAAAAGGCATTTACACATATGTTCTTAACGGTGATGAAAGAAATCTCAGTATAAGAGCTTTCTCAGATACACAAAAGCGTGAAGCATATGAAAGACAGAACGGAATCTGTCCGATCTGTAAAAAACACTATGAGTATGCACAAATGCATGGCGATCATATCAAGCCCTGGCATTTTGGCGGAAAGACTGTTTCGGAGAATTTGCAGATGCTTTGTAGAGATTGTAATTTGAAGATGTCGGGACAGGAATAAGAAAAAACGAAATCGCCGTTACTTTGAATAGCAACGGCGATTTACTCTTGTTATTTTGCATTTATAACTATATATAGCAAAATTCACGTACAAGGCGATTATCTAATATATTTGATAAAAAATAAAATTATTTTGCACATTATCAATCTGTTAAACGATATTTTTGCAAAAAGTACGCAAAATGTTCAGTTTACCTGTTGACATTTAATTGTTTAATGCGTATAATATCATAGGAGGGAATACTATGACTAACACTGTTATAAAATCTATATCGGCTACAAATTTTGGTCCTTTTAAAGAGACTGTTACATTTGATATGGAAACATCTGTTCCGAAAGGACAGATAATCGATAATCATACATTTTTTGCAGGAGACAATCAACAATTCAATAAGGTGGCATATATCTATGGAGCTAACGGTTCTGGTAAATCAAATCTTTGCAAAATTATTTTACAGATTCAAAGAATAATTATGCTTTCCCCTATTAGAGCATCGAATAATTCACAATTACTTGATATGCTTCCACTTAAGGATGAGTTAGCCGTACAGCGAAATCATTTCAAGTTTGATGTTTCTGCTAAGGAGTCTGCAACATCATATTCCATACAGTTAATGATTGATGGCGTAATATACACATATTCATTTTCTGTTGCGGATAACTATGATATTGTTTCAGAAACGCTTACAAAGAAAAAACGTCGCACTGAAATAATCTTAGAAAGAACATCTCCAAAATATGAAAGCATAACAATAAAATCAGAATTACGCTCTTTTCAAAGCAACATTCATGTGGTAAAGAACAATGCTCTTTGTTTATCAATGGCGTCATTTCTTAACAATGAAATAGCAACCAAAATTGTGTCAATTATCACAAGCATTCAGGTGGTAAATATGGCTGCATTACGAGGTCTTTCTAACCTCGACGAAGATTCATTTTCAGATGAAATGAAAGAAAAATACTTAAGAATTTTAAAAAGTGCCGATCCTACATTGGAAGATATTCAAGTTGAGTTTAATGAAAAAAAAGTAGAAAAACACGCAATTGATTCCGAGGATTTTGAAAATCGTGCTATTGTCCTTAAAAGTGTCAAAGTCGATGTTAAGTCAACACATAATATTTATGATCATCATAAAGTCGTAGATAGAAGTATCCTTCCCTTCTTGCAAATTGAATCTAATGGAACAATAAAGCTACTGAATATCTTACCTACCATATTTGATACTTTAAGTTCTGGTAGCATTCTGATAGTTGATGAGATAGAAAATGGTTTACATCCCACTGTTGTAAAAAAAATGATAGAGTTGTTTTATAATCCTGATACCAATCCTTACAATGCTCAACTAATATGTACGACACATAACATTCTACTGATAGATGAAACTGTACAGCGTGACGAAGTTTGGTTGATGGATAAAAATGAATTCGGGGAAAGTACTATTAAACACATTAGCGACATTCCTGGATTAAGGAGCTATGACAAGTTAGGACAAAAAATGATAGAGGGTGCCTTTGGGGCAATGCCAAATATCATTACAAATTCGCAATAAAGCGATCACATGAAAAAAGATGCCCATGTGAGAGGGCATCCCTTAAGTTGACAAAAGCATCAATCAAATATGATACTAAAGTCTCTGTAGCAACTGACATTATATCATATTTTCTCACTAGGTGCAATAGTTTTTTGTCAACGGAAAGTAAAAATTAAGCGTGTGGTCTCTTTAAATATATATTTAAGGAGCACTATCAACAACTTAGCGATTAAAGATTAGAACGCTTATTATGATGATATTTTACTTTTCTTGTGTTTTCCAGTCTTGGAGTATT
>CACZQX010000304.1 GCA_902783445.1 uncultured Lachnospiraceae bacterium | reverse complement strand
TGCGTTTGCTTCTATATCATGTAAGTCTTTAACAACTAATTTTTTAACGCCTTCAGGCATTGGGTTTGTCATTTTCCAACGATCGCCAACCGCATCTTCGTAAGTTTTGCCTGCGCTTCTTGCACTTGCGGCAACCAAAACAACATCAAACCATGGGTGGTTTTCAAGAAGCGAAATAAAACGCTGTCCAACCATACCTGTAGCTCCTAATATACCAACTCTTAATTTCTTGTTCATTTCCATTATTATTTCCTCCATATATTTTAGTGACTGTTTAAGTCAGTTTTTACATCAATCCGTATTGGATACAATAGACAATTCCGACATTTTGTCCGCCTATGAAATACATTTGTATTTCAGATAAAATATACTATATCACAATAAAAATAAAAAGCAAGTGTTTATTGAAATTTTTTTCAATAAACACTTGCTTCTGCAAAATCCCACCGAATCAATCCTTCACACTCAAATTTTCCCAATCGGACAGGGCATCAGAAACCTTTTCAAGCCAACCGTTTTCAAAGAAATGACATTTGCTTGCATCCTCTCCGTAATAATCTATCCTTTGTCCGGAATATAACAAGCCCATGGCTCTGCATCCTCCGGTACATTCGTAAAAGTAGTTGCAGTTCTTGCATTTTTCGTTATTGGTATATACATCCCCCACCGTCATGCAAATATTATCAAGATAAGCTCCCGAATTAATAATTTCATGAAGGGCTGTTTTGTGAAGATTACCAAAACTAATTCCCAATTCGGAAAGAAGTCCCGACATTTGCATGCAAGGCACAACTTCGCCCGAAGATGTTACGGCAATCATACCTCTGTTACCTTTGCAAGCACAGGCACTTTCCCTGTAGCTGCCTTTCGGATACATAACAGGCGCTATCATAAAGCTCTTGTTTTTCGGATAAAGTCTTAACATCTGCCAAATATCAATATCCATTTCCATTCCGCTTTTTTGATACTGCACCGCAAAATCCAACATTTCAGAATAATATTCATCGAAGCTAAGACAGGAATCCGGCGCGTTTTTTGCCCACCTTGGAACCTCCGTGGTTCTGATAAGCCTTGTTGTTTCGACTCCCATATCGCTTAGTATCCTAACCGTTGGCATCATAACATCCACATTCTTTTTGTTTACCTGGGTCTGAGCCTTCACGCGAAATCCGTTTTTTATGCAAAGGCGCATGGCATCAAGGGTAAGCTCTTCGGAATTTTTTCTGTTTCTCATCCAATCATGCACACCTACGCCGTCAAAGGATATTTTTATCAAAGGAAAACATCCGATTTTTTTCATTTCATCAAGTATCTCTTGATTGATGTAAAAACCGTTTGTATTAAGTTCCTCAACAAACATACCTCTTTTATGGATTTCACGCAAAATATCCAAAAATCTTTTATGCATCATAGGCTCTCCGCCGGTAATGGTAAGCGCATGAATGCCGCAAGCCGCGGCCTGATCGAAAAGGTCGCACAATTCCTCATATGTCCACTCACTCATAATAGGTGCATTATCGGCAGCATTAAAGCAATGGAGACAGTTATAATTGCACTTGCCGGTTATCATAATATTCATTTTCGGAAAATATTTGTTATCATATTTTTTATAGGCCGACCAATCGGATGGATGCTCCCCTTTTTCGCAACTTTCGATCATCTTTCTCATCAAAAGACCCATAACCGTATCGTCTGCCTCAATATCATGTTCTCCGTCGGACAATTCCAACACTTTAGCCTGTTTTAAAGTAAGGGGCAAAGCATAACAATGTCCCTTTTTGTAACAGGCATATTCAACATCACTCCAGCTTCTTAAAGCGAAGTTATCGGATATTCTAAAATACATTTTTACTACCTCACAAAACAGATATTATTTTATCGGGGAATGCATATCTGAGCATCTCATATCCCACGCCGCTCATGCCGAAAAACAAGGACGCTATTGGCTCATTATGATAAGCATATGTCATAAATCGATAATTATCTTCCGCAGTTTTCCTTCTGTAAAGCGCTGACAAAACTTTTCCGGCAGAGCTTTCATCTCCGCTTGAAAGATAATATTCCACAACCGCGCTGTTTCCGCAACATAAGTGATCTCTCATGTTTAGAGGCAGATTATCAATACTTTTTTTAGCCG
>CACZQX010000303.1 GCA_902783445.1 uncultured Lachnospiraceae bacterium | reverse complement strand
GAAAACTACCTTTTTTCAAAAGATGCCGACTCCTACGCCCTGCTTATTTACAACATGCCGGACTTTGATTATATGTACGAACACATAGATAATTCGGCCATAGACGAAACCCACAGATACAATATTTACGCAAACTCCGATGACTTGCTTTTAAATATAATGATAAATTTGCCAAAGGGCAGCTATTATATAAAAAAATCCGAAGTTAACCGTGCCTTCGGCTCCGCATACGATATGTGGGGTGAAATGGGATTTCCTTCCACCTTATCAAAAGATATGGAAGAACACTTAAGAAAGGACAGTGTTCCAAAGGTTTCCTATTCACTGCAAAATGTCAGTGAAGCCTTGATTTTGGATGAATTGGTGCCTGCTCACGGCATAATGCTTCTTGAAATCACTCCAAAATAAACTTGTGATTTTAAGTTTGCACTTATCAACAAATAGTTTATAATCAGACATTTAAAAATATTGCCTTATATTTAATAACTAATGTAATATAATAGATGTCGTATTATATATAGTAAATGATAATATAGGAGGACACATGAAAGCTTACGAAACAACGAAACTTACCCCTATTTGGGGAGATGTTATTCCCGGAAATACCGGCGAAGACAAAAAGACTTTAATGGAAGTTGACACCACAATGTCACAAGAAGAAATGTTCAGACGCCCGGGAGTTTGGGACAGATCCGACGCTCCCCTGGAAGATATGAGCGGCAATGCAACAATGGTTTGGCGTGAAGAGGTTGAAAACGGCCATGCAAAAGAAACAATGGACGATGTGCCTTTCCTTGCTGAACACCTTGTTGAAAGCAGCGAGCAGGCGGTAATTATTTGCCCGGGTGGCGCATTCCTTACAAAATCAATGGTAGATGAAGGCGAAGAAATAGCAAAAGTATTAAACGAAGCCGGAATCAGCGCTTTTGTGCTTTGGTATCGTTCTTATCCGTATTACATTCCTTATCAATTTCTCGATTTACAGCGTGCAGTACGTTTTGTACGTTTCCACGCAAATGAATACGGTATCGATCCAAACAAGATTTCTACCGTAGGTTTTTCCGCAGGCGGTACATTAAATGGCGTTCAGGCATTTATTTACAGAAACAAGCCTGTGGAAGTTGAAGGCTACACTCCGGATGAAATCGACAAAGTCGATGCAAATGTCAATGCGGTTGCTCTTATCTATCCGGGCATTACTTTGGCTCAAGATAAAGCACTTGCTTGTCTTATCGGAAAAGATGCATATAATATCAAAGAAAATCGCAAGAAATATGCGGATATGTTGGATATAAGACTTAATGTAACAGAAGGCGATGCTCCTGTTTTCCTTTGCGGAGCATATGACGATCAGGTCCTTCCTAACTCCGTTACCGTGGAATTCGGCAACCTTTGCCACGAAAAGAAAATCCCATGCGAAATCCACGCTTTCCCATTTGGTGGACACGGATTTGGCGCATGCAACGGCAATCCTAACCCATTCGGACCTTCGGATTTCAGAGCGGTCAAAATGTGGTTGCCTCTTTACACAAACTGGCTTAAAAATGTTTACGATTTACCTGACGATGCGCCAATATTTATGTAATAAATATCAATTTGAATTTTACAAGCAAAATCGGACTTGTAAGACAGTTAGTCAATTGCTGATATTTGCAACACAAAAAGGATAGCCCATAGGCTATCCTTTTTATATTTGAATTTTTATTTGTCATCAATAACCATACAAAGCGCAATCGCCTGATCCTGCGTACCATCATAGTAGAAAGGAACCTTCAAAGCAGAAACCTTTGAATTCATTTTAAGGTCCGATCCGAACACCGAAATAGGTGGTGTAATATCAACCAAAATATCCTGTGTTGAGAAAATTGTGGCCGTATTACCCATAATCATATTACAAAGCTCGTTAAGCGCAGAGCTTGCCATATCATCTATCTCATTGACAGGCATACCCATCATCATCTTGCTTGCGACAGCCATTGCCTGTTTTTCTTCCAAAACCAGAAGTAACTGTCCTTTAATTGTACCGGTAAGTCCCGCCTGAGAAATAAAAGTCTTCTCCGGAAAAACCAATGCTGTCAAAGTAGGTTTACCAACTACTAATTTATTCTGAGCAACTGCTTCAAATACTGATATTGTCGATTGTAAAAATGGATTTACAATTTTTACGTCAAGTCCCGCCATATATAATACCCCTACTATTTCGAAATTTATTCCTTGTATCTATTTTCCTTTAAAAGTAAATTTTTGTCAAGTCAATTTCCTAAAATCAAAGTGAAGCTTTGCACAATTTATCGATTGTTCACACTGTTCATAAAATATTAATTTTTTGGAATTTTCGGTTGCATTTTTTTGTTTTTAGGGTATAATTGTCTAGTACGGCTCGTTGGTCAAGTGGTTAAGACGCCGCCCTCTCACGGCGGAATCAGGGGTTCGACTCCCCTACGAGCTGTTTTTTTTTTTTGCGCTCAGCTGCTTTGAAGCTGAGTGCCCGGCGTCGTCCCGGCAGCTTTAGCTGTCGGGATGATGTTTTTTTATACAAAGTCAAACAATGACATCTGATTTTGCTTAGGAAGTCCTTTAAGAATTCCCATTTCCACCATACTGTCGATTACCGACTGGCTGACTTTTGTTCTGTTTTTAAAGTCTTCCAAAGAAATAAATTTGCCGTCTTTTGCAGCCTCTTCGATTCCTTCGGCGGCCTTGTCACCCATGCCGTCGATTGATGAGAATGATGGCATTATTTTTCCGTCTATTATCTGAAAATCGTTTGCTTTTGCCCTGTAAACATCAATAGGCATAAAGTCAAAACCTCTGGCATACATCTCCATTACAAGACGCATATCCTTTAGCGTATCTTCTTCTTTTGCCGTTATTTCGTTTTTTTCCTTTTTCTTTTTAAACTCGGCAATATTATGCTCAAGCCTTGATTTACCCAGGCACATAAGCTCGTAGTTAAAAGCACTGGCACGAATAGAGAAAAAGGCGGCATAATATGCAAGAGGATAATTAATCTTAAAATATGCAATCCTAAAAGCCATCATAACGTATGCTACGGCATGTGCTTTCGGGAACATGTATTTAATGCGCTTACAAGACCAAATGTACCAATCCGGCACATTGTTTTTGGTCATTTCCTCTTCCCATTCCGGTTTAAGTCCTTTACCCTTTCTAACCGCTTCCATAATGGTAAAGGAAAGAGACGGTTCCACTCCCATTTGAATGAGATATGTCATAATATCATCACGGGTACAAATGGCGGTGGAAATAGTGGCATCGCCGTTTTCTATAAGGGTTTGAGCATTGTTAAGCCAAACATCGGTACCGTGTGATAGTCCCGATATACGCACCAAATCGGAAAAGGTTTTTGGCTTTGTATCCTGTAACATCTGGATAACAAAGTCCGTTCCGAACTCGGGTATACCAAGAGAGCCCAAAGGACAATCGATTTCCTCAGGGGTAACTCCCAAAGCTTCGGTGCTTTCGAAAAGAGAAAGCACACCCGCATCATCAAATTTAACCGACTTTGCATCCAGTCCCGTAAGACTTTCGAGCTTCTTAATCATGGTAGGATCATCATGACCCAGTATATCAAGCTTAAGAAGGTTGTGGTCTATGGAATGATAATCAAAGTGAGTTGTTATGGTTGTGGAGTTCATATCATCCGCCGGATGCTGCACCGGTGTAAAGGAGTTAATGTCCTCACCCAAAGGAAGAACTATAATTCCGCCGGGATGCTGGCCCGTTGTACGTCTGACTCCAACACAACCCTGCACTATTCTGTCTATTTCCGCGGAGCGCTTTGACACGCCTCGCTCTTCGTAATATTTCTTAATAAAGCCGTATGCGGTCTTGTCCTGCAAAGTACCGATGGTTCCGGCTCTGAAGGTCTGACCTTTTCCGAAAATAACTTCTGTGTAATCGTGGGCTTTTGCCTGATATTCACCGGAGAAGTTAAGGTCGATATCCGGCTCCTTATCGCCTTTAAAGCCAAGGAATGTTTCAAAAGGAATGTTAAAGCCGTCCTTAACCAAAGGCTCGCCGCAAACAGGGCAGACTCTGTCCGGAAGGTCACAACCGGAACAACCCGGCTCGTGTTCAATGCCTTCAAGCTCGAAATCCGAATAATGACAGCTCTTACAATAATAATGTGCTTTAAGAGGATTAACCTCCGTAATACCACTCATGGTAGCAACAAATGAAGAACCTACCGAACCTCTGGAACCTACCAAATATCCGTCCTCATTGGACTTCCAAACGAGTTTCTGAGCAATGATATACATAACCGCATAACCGTTGGAAATAATGGAGTTAAGCTCCTTATCAAGACGTTCCTTAACGATGGTCGGCAATTCCTCACCGTACATGGAATGAGCCTTGTTGTAGCAAATTTCCCTAAGAGTCTGATCGGAATTTTCGATAACCGGAGGACATTTATCCGGACGCACCGGATCGATATTTTCTATCATATCGCTTATAAGATTGGTGTTTGTTACAACCACTTCATAAGCCTTATCTTCACCCAGATATTTAAATTCATCCAGCATTTCATTGGTGGTTCTGTAGTAAAGGGGTGCCTGGTCATCCGCATCGGCAAAACCTTTTCCGGCCATTATAATGCGCCTGTAGATTTCGTCCTCCGGATTCATAAAATGAGCATCACAAGTAGCCACCACCGGCTTGTTTAAAGCCTCTCCAAGCTTAACGATTCGCTTATTTATATCCTCTATATCCTTCATGGAGTCGAACATTGCTTTGTCATTATCGACTCCGTCTCTTTTTACCATGAAGGCATTGTTGCCCAATGGCTGAATCTCCAAATAATCGTAGAATTGAGCGATTTTAACAATTTCATCATCGCTCTTTTCATCAAGAATAGCCCTGTAAAGCTCTCCCGCTTCGCAGGCGGAACCGATAATCAGGCCCTCTCTGTATTTAATCAACTGACTTTTCGGAATCTTTGCGTTTCTTGAAAAGTATTTCAAGTGGGACATGGAGCAAAGCCTATAAAGGTTAACACGACCTATGTCATTTTTGGCAAGCAAAATAATGTGGTAAGACTTAAGCTTCCTGATATTTTCGTCAGATGTAGCACCCAGCTTGTTGATTCCGTCCAAGTCTTCGATGCCGTCCTTTTTTAGACGTGCACAAAGTTTGATGAAAATACCTGCGGTACATTCCGCATCATCCACCGCACGGTGATGGTTGTTTAAGACCACACCAAGCTCCTTGGCTACCGTGTCCAATTTAAAGTTTTTAAGACCCGTAAGCATGGCACGGGAAATGGTAAGAGTGTCCGCAACCGTAAAGTCGCATTCCAAGCCAAGTCTTTTTGAATTTTCTTCAATAAAGCCCACATCAAATTCCGCATTGTGGGCAACAAGCACGCAGCCCTTGCAAAATTCCAAGAACTTAGGCAATACTTCCTCGATAAAAGACGCATCTTCAACCATGCTGTCATTTATGGAGGTAAGCTTTTCTATCTTGTACGGAATAGGCTCGCGCGGGTTTACAAATGTTGAAAAACGGTCCGTGATTTCGCCATTTTCAACCTTTACGGCTCCTATTTCAATAATATTGTTTTTGTATTTACTAAGGCCCGTGGTTTCAAGGTCAAATACAACAAAGGATTCATCGAGACTTTGACCCTTTGAGTTTTTAACAAGCTCTTTAAGATCGTCCACCAAATAGCCTTCCATGCCATATATAATCTTGAAATCCAGCTCTTTTTCGGCCTTTTTGTAGGCACTTTTAATATCGCAGTATTTATGAAAAGCATCCGTAAAGCCCTGAACAACGCCGTGGTCAGTGATTGCTACGGCTTTGTGCCCCCAATCTATTGCCTGCTGTATCAGCTTTTTGGGATCGATAAAACCGTCCATATCGCTCATCATGGTATGAAGATGAAGCTCAACGCGCTTGTCATCCGCATCGTCCATACGCTTAACGCTAAAGTCTTTTCCTTCTTTTATACCCACGATTCTTGTAAGAGTAAGCTCGTTGTCAAACTTATAAAAACTTGTTGTACCTTTTATTTTAATAAACTTGCCCGCTTTAAGCTTAGGCTCGATTTTTTCTTTTTTCTCGGGAGTAAGGAAAAGCTTTACTCCGATACTGTCCGTCAAATCCGTAACCGACATGGAAAAGATAAATTTTCCGTTTCTTGTTTCACGCATATCGGTATTTATGATTTGAACATTTGCAACAATCTCCTCATCCTCCACGAAGACATCTTCGAGGCGCACCTCATCGCCCTCAAAGTTTCTTCCGTAAATCATGTCCGGATCGTCGTCGGGAAGCTTTTTCTTGAAAGTATATTGACTCTTTTTTAATTCTTTTTCCTTTTCTTTTTGCTCTTTCTTTTCTTCCTTTTCCTTTTTTTCTTCTTCAATATGCTGTCTGCCCGCAATTATGGCAGCAACCTGTTTTTGAATTTCTTCTTCGTTTTTCTTTCTTACCGCTTCTGCCTTTTCGCTGTTGTCAATGGAAAAATCAAGCTTAACGGCCAAATCAAAGCCAAAACGATATTTGAAAACCTTGTAGAAAATCCCTTCGATTTCATCGGCATATTCGTGAGAACCGAAAGTGTCGGGAAGGCTTATATAGATTGTATTGTCCTTAATTTCTATATTTCCTTGCTTAACAAGCTTGTAAATAAACTTGTTAAAGTTTCTTATGTCCTCCATCAAATGCTCTTTGTAAATATCATAAAGATTGTTTAGATTATATTGATTTGAAAGCGAATACTTTTCTTCGATTCGGATTGTTAAATCATCTGCGGAAAAATATTGATTTTTGATGCTTTTTTCCGTATCAAAAACAACAGTCTTCGGTATGATATGACTGCTTTCGATATAAACACGCACAATACCCCTGGCTTTGTTTCTGGTAATCTTTACCACATCAACGTCGTCAAGGTATCCTGCCTGTTCTTTATTAAGTTTTATTCCCACAAATGTATCAAAAAAATCCAAAATTATCTTCCCTTTTTTATATCATTTAAAGCATGGCATCAAGCTCTTTCTTCAGCTCGTCCAAAAGCTTGTCTTCAGGCACTTTTCTTATAATCTCGCCCTTTTTAATAATAAGGCCTTCGCCTTTTCCGCCGGCAATGCCAAGATCCGCTTCTTTTGCTTCACCGGGGCCGTTAACCGCGCAACCCATTACCGCAAGTTTAATATCAAGGTCGTAGTTTAAAACCAAGTCATCCACCTGTCTTGCAAGGCCTATAAGGTCTATTTCGGTACGTCCGCAAGTCGGACAGGACACAACGGTAATACCGCCCTGTCTCAAGCCCAAAAAACGCAATATTTTAACAGCGCTTTTAACCTCTTCCAAAGGACTGCCCGTAAGTGAAACTCTGATAGTATCGCCGATACCTTGATACAAGATAATGCCAATGCCCATTGCGGATTTAATGTTGCCGGAATGAAGGGTGCCGGCTTCTGTTATACCCACATGTATAGGATAATTCATTTCCTTTGCAATAAGCTCGTGAGCCTTTGCACACATAGGCACATCCGAAGACTTAATGCTTACAACTATATTGTCATAGCCCAGGGTCTCAATCATGCGCACCTTTTCCAGAGCACTTTCCACAATGCCCTCCGCCGTAACTTTTCCGTATTTTTCAAGATATTTCTTTTCGAGAGAGCCGCTGTTTACGCCCACTCTGATAGGAATATTCTTTTCTTTTGCCTTATCCACAACGGCTTTTAACTTTTCGTTGTCGCCGATGTTCCCCGGATTGATTCTTATTTTGTCCGCACCGTTTTCAATTGCCGCAATGGCAAGCTTGTAATCAAAATGGATGTCCGCAACCAAAGGGATGTGAATCCTTTTTTTGATCTCCGCTATGGCTTTTGCGGCCTCCATAGTTGGAACCGCCACACGAATAATCTCGCAACCCATTTTTTCAAGCGCAAGAATCTGCTCAACCGTAGCCTCTACATCCTCTGTTTTTGTATTTGTCATAGACTGAATGGCAATCGGATTGCCTCCGCCTATTTTAACATTGCCTATAGTTATTACTTTTGTATTATCTCTGTGTGCCATTTAATCATCTCCGGTTCTTTATGTTATGTAAACCTTTATTTACCAACGCTTAATGTCATTTACCACAATAAATACCATAAGTGCCATAAGGAATACCATGCCCACGAAATGGACGATTCCCTCTCTTTCTTTGGAAATCGGCTTTCGCCTGATAAGCTCGATAAACGCAAACAACAATCTTCCTCCGTCCAAAGCCGGTATAGGAAGCAAGTTCATTACACCAAGGTTTGCGCTAAGCAATATGGTTATATTCGCCAAGCTCATTACCACAACAAAGGCGCCTTGGCTTGCGGCTTCGTCGTATGTATCTCCAATAACATCCACTATTCCCACAGGGCCCGAAAGCTCCGTCGGTGAAATGTGGCCGGTAAAGAGCATTACAAGGCTTTTGTAAACCGTTTCTATTTGATATTCAAGCTCCCAAAAGCTGTATTCAAGCACTTTTATAGGGCTTGTTTTTTCTCTTGCGGTATTAAATGCAAAACCGCTTGAGTAATATGTCAGAAGAGTCGGTTTAACATCGATTTGAATCTCCTCCGAGCCCCTCTTTAAAGTCATTGAAATAGACTCATTTTCGTTTAATTCGAAGCCTTCCAGATATTTGTGCAAATCCGCTCCGCTGTTTATTTCAACGCCGTTTATGCTTGTAATAACATCATCTTCTTTGGCGCCGGCCGCGTCCATAGGCGAGTCTTCCACAACGCCGTAAAGCTTGGCTTCGTTTGAATCCGCCTGATAGCTTATACCCAGGGCAATCTTGTCGTATGAATGGGCATTGAAGCTTGCACTGTGTTTTTCTCCGTTTCTTACAAACTCAAGATAAATAACATCATCTTCGGAATCTATGGGATTAATATATTCCTCCAAAAACATCTCTCTTCCGAAGTGAATACTGTTGGAATTGTATTTGGTTATAATATCCCCTTCACGCAATCCCGCTTCATAAGCCGAACTTTTTTCATCAACGGCCACAATTCTTGCCGGGGCATATCCCACAAAACCTATAACGATCATGGAAAGAACGAAGGCAAGAAGGAAGTTGAACAAAGGTCCCGCAAACAAAACCGCGATTCTTGCCCAAACCGACTTGTCGTTAAAAGAACGGCCTTCCAAATATTTGGCCCGCTCTTTTGCCTCTTCCGAATCCGGATCTTCCTCTTCTTCACCGGGGTCGTCTATACCACCGTACATAATGCAGGAACCGCCGATGGGCAGGGCCTTGATGGAATAACGGGTTTCGCCTTTTTTAACGCTGAAAAGCCTAGGTCCCAAACCAATGGAGAACTCTTTAACCAATATTCCGTTTTTCTTTGCCAGGACAAAATGTCCGAACTCGTGCACCAGTATTAATATTCCGAGAATAATAATAGCTAAAACGTATTTCATTTGATGTTTCCTTTAAAATCTCTCTTCAAGCAATTTTCTCGTATCTTGCTCTATTTTCAAAATTTCCTCAACCGTAGGATTCGGAATAAACTCATGATTGTTCATGGCATATTCGATCATCTCCGTAATATCGAGGAATGATATTTCTTCTTTTAAGAATTTTGCAACCGCATATTCGTTTGCGGCATTGAAAACCGTAGGCAAAGAGCCCCCTTCTTTTGCCGCACGAAGGGCAAGGGCAAGGCCTTTAAAGTTTTCAAAGTCAGGATCTTCGAATGTAATCCCGGCAATTTTTCCAAAATCCACTCTCTCGCTATCCATTTCTCTTCTGTCCGGATAGAAAAGCGCATATTGAATAGGCAGCTTCATATCGGGTGTACCGAGCTGAGCCATAATTCCGCCGTCAACAAATTGAACCATGGAATGAATAAGACTTTGAGGCTGCACCACAATCTGAATCTTGTCATATGGAACGTTAAAGAGCCATTTTGCTTCAATTACTTCCAATCCTTTGTTAACCATTGTAGCGGAATCTATGGTTATTTTTTTACCCATGGACCAGTTTGGATGATTGAGAGCATCCGCTAATTTTACGTTCTTCATTTGCTCTCTTGTCCAACCTCTGAAAGGTCCTCCCGATGCGGTAAGTAAGATCTTTTCCAATTGGCGTGGATTTTCACCGTTTAAAGACTGGAAAATCGCGCTGTGTTCACTGTCTACCGGGAGAATCTTAACTCCCATTTCCCTTGAAAGAGGCATAATAATATGACCTGCGCAAACAAGAGTTTCTTTATTCGCAAGGGCTATGGTCTTTCTTGCCTTTATGGCCGCAATTGTAGGCTGTATGCCAATCATACCCACAACTGCCGTAAGGACAATATCCGCACTGTCCCATGTTGCCGCTTCTATAAGACCATCCATGCCCGAAACTATCTTAACTTCGTAATCTTTATAATAAGCCCTTAGTTCTTCGGCTTTTTCTTCTTGGTAAACACAAACAATATCCGGAGAAAACTCTTCAATCTGTTGCCTTAACAATTCCACGTTTGAGTTTCCCGCAATTGCAACTACATTTAAATCAAGATTGTTTCTTACAATATCAAGAGTCTGTGTTCCGATTGACCCCGTTGATCCCAAAATACTGATATTTTTCATTATGCCTTACTCCTCGATTGTACCAAATCTTCTATCCCTTTTATTGTACTTATCTATAGCTTTTTCAAGTTCCGCTTTATTAAAATCCGGCCACAAAACATCGGTAAAATAAAACTCCGCATAAGCCAACTGCCACATAAGGAAGTTTGAAAGTCTTTCCTCACCGCTGGTTCTTATCAAAAGGTCGGGATCCGGATAATTTCTCGTATCAAGGTAAGAAGAAAACAATTCTTCGTTAATATCCGACTCAAGAATCTTGCCCTCTTTAACATCCTTTGCAACATTTCTCATGGCACGAACCATCTCGTCGCGACTGCCGTAATTAATGGCAACGCAAAACTTAAGACCCGTATTGTCTTTGGTGTTTTTTTCCACTCTGTCGATAATCTCGATAATATCCGCATCCAAGCGGCTTCTGTCACCGATTACGGAAAAAGCCATGTTTTCCTTCATCATCTTTTTTTCTTGCTTTTTAAGATATTCTCTTATTAAGCTCATAATCTTTTTGACTTCCGCTTCCGGTCTTTTCCAGTTTTCCGTGGAAAAAGCGTAAACCGTCAGATATTCTATGCCAAGATTTTTCGCATCTTCGCAAATCTGCTCCACAACCTTTGCGCCGGCAGCATGTCCGTAAGTTCTCGGCATTTTTCTTTGCTTTGCCCAACGTCCGTTGCCATCCATAATAATAGCCAGATGTTTTGGAATCTTCATTTCTTCCGCCATAGTCTCCTCCGTGTTGAACCGGGATAAAAATAAAACAGGAGCTTACTTTCATAAGCTCCCTTTTAATTACACCGTAGTAATTTCTTTTGTTTTTGCCTCAACCTGTTTGTCTACTTCAGCAATAAACTTGTCTGTGAGCTTTTGAACCTCATCTTCAAGTGATTTTGCTTCGTCTTCGGAAACCTCATTTGCTTTTTGCTGTTTCTTAACCCAGTCGTTAGCATCTCTTCTGATATTTCTGACTGCAACTTTTGCATTTTCACCTTTTTTCTTTACGTCTTTTGCAAGTTCCGCTCTTCTTTCCTCTGTAAGTTCAGGAAATACAAGTCTAACGGCTTTACCGTCGTTTGAAGGTGTAAGTCCCAAATCCGATGCAAGGATTGCTTTTTCGATTTCTTTTACCATTGCAGGTTCCCAAGGCTGAATAAGAAGGGATCTTGCTTCAGGTACGGAAATATTGGCAACCTGCTGAAGAGGTGATGGTGTTCCGTAATAATCAACCTTAATACCATCCAAAAGATGTGGGTTTGCACGACCTGCTCTGATACCTGCAAATTCGGCACAAAGGCTGTCGATAGTTTTGTCCATTTTATCGCTGAATTGTGTTAATTTTTCGTCCATTGTTAAACCAATACCTTTCTATACTGTTATATCTGTTCCCGTGAAATTGCCGCTTACGGCATTTACGATGGAATTATCGCCGTCAAGTCCGAAAATCTTCATAGGCATTTTGTTTTCCATGCAAAGCACTGCTGCGCACAAATCAATAACGCCAAGTCTCTTGTCTACGATTTCCGACATTTCCATCTTGTCATATTTAACGGCATTTGGATTAATAAGCGGATCGCTGTCATAAACACCGTCGATGGATTTTGCGGCAAAGATGCACTCAGCCTCGATTTCGATGCTTCGAAGAGCCACACCCATATCCGTTGAGAAATAAGGATGTCCCGTTCCTCCCGCAAAGAAAACAACTTTGTTGCTCTTAAAATATTTGTTGGCCAAATCTTTTGAAAAGAGCTCGGTAAATGTGCCGCAGGCAAATGGTGTAAGTATCGCTGTTCCCAGACCTTCGGTTCTGAAGATTTCCGAAACATAGATGCAATTCATAACCGTTGCAAGCATTCCGATGGAATCGGCTTTTGTTCTGTCGATTTTCTCGGAGTCTCTTCCTCTCCAATAGTTACCGCCGCCGATAACAATACCGACCTGAACGCCCGAATCAACAAGCTTTTTGACCTGCTTTGCGATGCTTACACAAATTGCCACGTCATAACCGCTTTTTTTGTCTCCCGACAAGGCCTCTCCACTGAGTTTTAACATTATTCTTTTATAATTTGACATTTTCTAACCTTCTTAAACACAAATATTATTGGATTTTACTTTTAAGCAAAAGTATCTTCAAACAATGCCGTAAAGTCAACATCCGCATAGCATTGTGAGCAATGACCGTCAATAACGGCACCGTTGTTGATCTGTACGGATTTGGATTTAATGTCACCCTGAACTACAGCCGTAGCATCAACGATAACAGGTCCTTTGATGTCGATTTCGCCTCTTACGGCACCTGCGATAACGGCGCTTGTTCCGTAAACGTTACCTACGATAACCGTACCGTTTCCGATTTTAACGCTTCCGTTTGATTTGATATCGCCCATAACTCTTGCGTTGTTTGTGAATACTTCACGAGCGGATGAATTACCTACGATTTCGCCGTTGATTGAAAGTTTGCCGTTTGATGCAACATCACCTTTAACTTTACCGTTTAAGTTGATGCTTCCCGTTGCTGAAATATTACCTTCAACAAACATACCTTTTGTGATTTCGGCAACTTCGTCGGTTGCTTCCGGAAGTTCCTCTTCCACAGGGGCTGCTACATGTGCAGGTGCAGGTGTAGGTTCGGCCTGGGCAACAGGCGAGGCTACAGGAGCTTCCTCAACAACTGCTTCCTCGTTTGCGATTACTTCCGAATCATCCAGTGTATTAACGATATCGTTTAATTCTGCCTCCAACGTTTTATCGTCAACTTCTTTTTCTTCTTCTCCAGAAAGCTCATTTACAGCTTGTGACAAGTCATCCTTAAAATCCTTAAAAAAGCTCATTTTAGTCCTCCCATAACATAATCTTAAGTGATTTTATTTTATAACATGCTGAACCGGTGTTGTATCTTCATCAATCGCACAAATCTCATAACCCATATTCAACAAATTTTCAATGATATAAGGCAAAGCCTCTACTGTTGTAGCTTTGGCCTCTGAGTCGTGCATAAGTACAACCGGTGTGTCGAATTCTCCCACATGAGTTGTTACATTTGCAACAATTTGCTCTGCCGACAGTCCTCCCGCCGTAGAGTCACCGCTGGAAACATTCCAATCAAAATATACGTAACCGTTTTGATTTAAATAATCTATAAGAGGCCTGATTCCCGTGTTTTTTGCAAGGGTTGTACTGCTGCCTCCCGGAAATCTGAAAAGATTGGTATCCTTTCCCGTAACATCCTTAATCAAATTTCTTAAGGAATCAACTTCCGATGCAAAGGATTCAACGGAAGCATACACCGAGTCGTAATTGTGGGAATAAGTATGAATACCTATGCTATGTCCCGCATTTACTATTTTCTTATAGGCTTCTATGCTTGCCTCATCCGTTCTTCCGTTAACAAAAAAAGTTGCTTTAACATTGTAGGAATCAAGGATTTCCAAAATTCTGTCAGTCATGGCACTTGGGCCGTCATCTATTGTCAAATATACTTTTTTTGCATCTTCTTGCGCTTTTGAAGCCCCAACCTTTAATTCTTTGTTGGCTGTAGCATAAACGTAAAAAACTTCTCCCGTTTCTTCGTTTGTTTTTTCTATGATTTCGCCATCGTCACGCATTGCAATCAAATTGTCCAGTTTCTCTTCCACATCTTCAAGCTTTGATTTTGTGTAATTAAGCTTTGCAAACAAAATGATGCATAAAACAATCGGAACAAGGATAAGAATCAAAACAGTGATTATTATTATTTTTTTTAGTCTGTTAATTCTTTTTCTTCGTGCATCCATTTTTGTAAAAACTTCTTTCCTGTGCTCATATTAAGCATCTTTCGTTCGTTCAATGCATACACGAATTATTTTATCATACTTTTCAAGATATGAAAATAAGATTTTATATTCCCACTTCTATGCCCGCAAAGGTATTTTGTTCCACTCTGATTGTAAGAGAAGCCATGGTTGTTCCGGTCTCCGCAGCCTTTTTCAAAGTTGAATTTCTGACCAATGCAGCCACGAGTCCCGAAAAGAAGGCATCTCCCGCACCTGTGGAGTCTACGACCTTTGTTTTTATGGAAGGAAGGCTGCCTTTTTCACCGGTTTGAAGATTAAAATAAACGCATCCTCTCTCCCCTTGTGTGATAACCATGGAGTTTATTCCTTTAAATTCCCCGTAATACAAGGCTTTTTCAAGGAGTTCCTCATCGCTTATTTTGGAGGCATCCAAGTCAAAAATTCTTCCCGCCTCTATATCGTTGCAAACAAAGCAAGCAAGCTTTGATAGGAGATCTTGACGGGCAAGAACCACCTGCATGTTTCCCGGAAGGGCATAAACCGGCTTGTTTTGAGCATTGGCTTCATTTATAATCATTTCCGAAATGGATGGACTTAAGTCGATTTCCAATAAAACCGCATCGTTTTCCCTAATAATTTTTTTGCAATTGCTTTTTATATGTTCTTCCAAAATACTCATATCCGGCATTTGAGAAACAGCACCCAACTGCGCGCCGTCCTTGTCCATAATAACGCTCCAAATGCCCATGCCGCCTTTTTCCACGGCTTTGACGTATTTAGTGTCGACCTTTTGCTCTTTAAGATGGGCAATAACCTCATTGCCGATAGGCGTGGTTTCCACCGTAGATGCAAAATTAACCTTAAAACCCAAGGAAGCAAGATTTTCCGCAACGTTTCTACCCACTCCCCCGTGGATGAATTTGATATTTCCCACATTTCTGCCGTAAGGATTGTAATCCTCCGTGGCATAGGCCTTGCAATCCACAAAAATTGTTCCCACTATCAATAAATTATCCATTAAAATTCTCCTTAAAACTCATCTTCATAAAAGGCCGCATTGCCTTTTGCGATTCTTTTAACTTTATAGAGCTCTTTTTGAGCATAATCGAAAGCCTGTCTTGCACCTTCTTCATTGGAAATGCTGCCTATACAGGCCCCGACGCTGATGGTCATATTATCGGCCTTGGCGCTTACAATCTTATCTTCCTTAAATCTTTTTATCAAATCCTTGGAAAGCTTTTTCACAAGTTCGCCCTCAACATCCTCGACAATAACAACAAAGGTATCCGCCTCATATCTGATAAATTCGGCATTTCCCACAGCAAACTCATCCTTGATAAGATAGGCAGTGCGCTCCAAAATCTCGTCTCCGGACTTTTTGCCGAATCTGTCGTTAAAAGTCGAAAAATCGTCAATATCGGCAACTATAAAGCTGATTTTACCGGGAAAAAGCGGTACATCGATTCTGTAGCTTTCCATAAATTTTTCAAGGTAGGCGGCGTTTTTATAACCCGTGAGTTTATCAACATATGCCTTACTTTTAAACTCATTCTTGATTTGGTTTTCACGCTCTTTATCTTTTGCGCTTAAACTGTTGAAAAAGTCTTTATACATTTTTTCATATTGCGAAAAAATATTATGTTTGTTAACACTTGAAAAGTATTTGTCCTCTTTTTTGCGATATTCCAAGGAATACTTGTAGTCTTCTATGCTTTCATATGCATCCGCCAATTTACCGCATACGATTTTAAGGGTTGAATCTCCCAAATTCTTTGCGATTTTTTCAAGCTCTTTGTATTTCTCTATGGCTTTTTTGGTATCTCCCACAGACAAATAATAATCCGCAATCTTTTCTTTTATACGATACTCAAAGTTTTCGATAACAAAGGACTTTTCGTGTTTTTCGTATATCTCATAGGCTTCGTCCAGAAGCTCTGAAATCTTATCTTTCTCTTTTTTGCTGTCAATGTAAAGCCAAGCTCTTAACCATTTGACCACACCCATGAACTGTTCTCTTATATTAATTTGTGTCCTCAAAGCATTGTTTTCCAGCTCAAGCAAGTATTTTTCCGCATTCTCCACATCTCCGGCCAACAAATAACAGGTAACCAGATTTGTTTCCACCGCACATTTAAGGTTTGGAGTAATATCCTTGTATCTTGGGTTGTTCACTATCTCCGTGTATATATCAATTGTCTTGTTATAATGCCAAAGCTGCAAATAACCGTCGGCCAACATATGAAATGTCATTGTTTCCATTTCCACCCAGTCATTTTCTCTGCACATTTTATTGGACATTAAAAGATAATGAATGCCTCTTATAAAATCGTTGAAAATGGTTTTGTAGATGTATCCGATATGGAGATAAACTCTGGCATTCATGTCAGAGTCCGTTTTACCCGCATATTCGATAGCACGATTCAAATAATCAACAATCTCTTTTGTATTTTTGTCGTAACGCTTGTACCAAAGAGCATTGGTGTAATGAAGAGCCATATCCACATCATCCCCAAGCTCTTCAAAAACCTTGCAAGCTCTAAGGAAACATTTCTTTTCAAGCTCTCTTTGCTCGTTTACATAATATATGATAGAGAGATAAGAATAAATCTTTCCCACATAAGTTTTCATCTTGTTTTTCTTGGCGAGTTCCAAAGCTTCTTCCCAAAAATCTTTGGCATCTTCCAAGTTTTCAAGCTTATATTCGATTACCGCTGCCATAAATAAAAGCACGGTCCTCGTTTTCTCATCATATATCTCTTTCTTTGCAAGATAAGAGCCTATCTCTTTTCTATACTTTTCTATGCCGATATTTTCCAGGCAGATTTCACAAGTACCCTCGAAATAAGACAGAATCTTCTCTATTTTTTCTTTCAAATCCATTATTGCATTCCCCTATTATTATTTAAAGAAAGCTTAATCAACGTAAGCCACGACATAAAAACGCTCCCACTCGTTTTGTCCGTATTTCAATGACATTTCCAGGGTTTTCTTTGCCATTTCGATAAGGCGTATCATGTCTGATTTGTTTTCGCATCGTTTTGCGGCTATGCCGGCATTCAAAGTCATGTTCTCAATCACATCGACTTCGGTTTTTTTCAATACTTCCGCATCCTTTGCATCGGCATTATCGTTTTTTGTAAGTAAAAATCTTTCCAGATTCTTTAAAATGTTTTTAGCAACGGCCACTCCGCTTTCCTCTTCCACATCTCTTAAGATTATAAGAAAATCGTCCTCGCCGTATCTGATAGGCATAATATCATCTGCCTTGATTTTCAAAAGCGCTTTGCCGACTTTGGCAAGAAACTCTTCATTGTCACCGCCCTTTTCGTTAAAAAAGCGCTTGAAAGAATCCACATTAAACATTACGGCACACATGCTTGATGCGCCACCCTCTATGAAAAATCCCTCTATAAGCTCGTGCAGGAAATTTCTGTTGTAAACAAGAGTTGTGGCATCTTCCATAACTTTAAGCGCCGTGGATTGTTTGGCCTTCTTTTTGATTCCGTAAATTTCCATAAGAAAATCGGAATATGCGTATTCCTTGTTTTTATAAAACTCGTCCGTTTCTTTTCTGTATTGCGCATAAATTTGCGTTGCTGTTTTATAATCGTTTATCTTTTCGTAAGCCCTTGAAAGCCTGAACAAAAGCCTGTATTCATATCTGGCTATTGCCTTTTTCTTTGCCAGATCATAAGCTTCTTCAAACTTTTCTATGGCATCCTTAAATTGATTGTTTTCAAAAAGATATAAAGCCCTAAGCTCTTTTGCAAGAACCTCAAAATCAAATGAAAAGCCCTTTGCTTCTTTGTTTTCCACATCCTCTTCCAGTCTGAACAAATTTGCCTTGGTTGCATCATCAACATTTGATGTGAGTATATCCTTTTTAAGTTTTAAGTATAAAATAAAAACATTGTAATCATAGCAATGTTCTTCAATCATTCGAATGTAGTCTTCCGCTTTGTCGAATTTTTCTTCATCCAGCAAAGCATTGGCAAGAATCGCAACGTTTTCCGTCATCTCCAAATCGAAAACCGGTTTATGCATTGCAAGCTTTACTCGCTTTGCAAAACTCTTTTCGATCGTTTTTGCATTGTCCCTTTCCCCAAGTTCCAAGAAAAGATTTGCTAATTGAAGTCTGCGTTTTTTATAGGCTTCCATGTCAGGATGGTCTTCTTCTGACTTAATCTCCTTTTTTAGCTTTTCCACCTCTCTGAAACGTTCCAAAAAATAGTTTCTCGAATATGACATAAAATCACCTGCTCCCATAAAATGCTACAGTAATTTTATCACTTTTAAGGG
>CACZQX010000302.1 GCA_902783445.1 uncultured Lachnospiraceae bacterium | reverse complement strand
TGTAGATTTGGAAAATGCTTTTTGTTATAATAAAAAAAGATTTAGTGTTCAGGAGGTATAACTATGGCATGTTTTGTTGCACCTGCGGTTGAAGCTGTGGTTACTACGGTTGTTCAAAAGGTTGTTGAATCAAAAGAAAAAAAAGCTGAGCTTGCTGTCAACAACAGTGAAGAATTTGTAAAAGAAGATATTCAAATTAAGGGAATGGAAAAAGCAAAAATCAAGCTTTCCAGAAAACTCGGTTGGCTTAATAAAATGCTTTGGGGAGGCACGGCACTCCTTATATTCGAGCATGTATGGCACGGAGAGGTGGTTCCTTATTTTCCGTTTTTTACATCTATACAAAACGGTGATGTTGCGGGAATGCTCGGAGAAATAGCGCGAAACGGTATAACAATGGCAGCGCTTGTTACAGGCGTTTGGGCAATTATTGTGGCGGTTGCTTCTTCTTTTGAAAAGAGAGCAAATCGTGATAGTGAGGCTGTAAAAGAGGAGGCATAAATATGACATTACTTGTTGCGGTTTTTGCTGCTATAATCACTACAATTGTTTGGTATAACAGCGAAAAAATGAGAAAGCTTTATATTTCAACCCTTATGTTTATTTATTGGGGTGCATCACTTATGTGGCTCGTGGATGGCATAATGGAATATGCCGAGTCAGGCGCGGAGTATTTTCTGCCTGAAGCAAGCGAAATGATTAATGACTTATTTTTGGGACTTTGTGTAGCTGCACTCGGCCTTATTATATGGCTTGTTGTGCTTCTTATTAAAGATCCGAGCGGAGTGGTTAAAAAAGCGTTATTTAAAACAGAAAAATAAAAGCTGATAAATTTAAGCGGAACCATGGTTCCGCTTAAATAATATATAGAGATAGAGTTAAAAATGACAATAGAAGAATTTTTTAAAGAAAACAACAAAATAGCCATTGCTTTTTCCGGAGGTGTGGATTCTTCATACCTTATTTACGAAGCCGGAAAATGTGGAGCTGATGTAAAAGCTTATTATGTGAAAGCACAATTTCAGCCGGAGTTTGAGCTTGAAGACGCTGTTAAGCTTGCAAAAGAAGTTAATGTGGCTATGGAAATCATAAACGTTGATGTATTAAAAGACGAAAAGGTTGTGCAAAATCCGCCAAATCGCTGCTACTATTGTAAAAACGCCATTTTCTCAACTATCATAAAAAAAGCAAAAGAAGATGGATATGATGTGATTGCGGACGGCACCAATGCAAGCGATGACGCAGGCGACAGACCGGGCATGAAAGCTTTAGCGGAAATGAAGGTTTTGTCACCTCTTAAAATGTGCGGACTTACAAAAGACGAAATCAGAAGACGTTCCAAAGAAGCGGGGCTTTTTACCTGGGACAAGCCTGCATATGCCTGTCTTGCAACCAGGATAAAAACAGGTCAGAAAATAGACGAATCAACTCTTAAAAAAGTGGAAGAGTGTGAGGGCTTTATGATGAATCTTGGTTTTTCGGATTTTAGAATAAGAGTATTTGATAACAGTGCGAAAATCCAGATAAGAGAAGATGATTTGTCACGCTTGTTAAGTGAAAGAACGGTAGTCATAAACAAACTTAAAAAGCATTTTGATGATGTCTTTTTGGATTTGGGAAATTTTAGATAGAAGAAGGTGATTTGAAGCTGATGAAGAGTGAAATCAAAGATATTTTACAAGCAGTAAAGGAAGGTAAAATGTCGGTGGATGATGCTGTATTGAAACTAAAGATGCATCCCTATGAAGACATTGATTTTGCAAAGATAGATTTACACAGAAAAATCAGACAAGGTAATTCCGAGGTAATATATGGAGCAGGAAAAACAAGCGAACAGATTGTTAAAATACTGGATACCATGGAAAATGCCGGTCAGAAAACCGTCCTGATTACCAGACTTTCAAAGGAAAAAGCAGATGAAGTCAAAAAGGCCAAGGATATAAACTATTTTGAAGAGGCGAATGTTGCCGTATATGGCAAATTTCCTAAGGCTGACGGCATAGGAAAAGTAGTTGTTGCAACAGGCGGAACCAGCGATGTTCCGGTGGCTGATGAAGCTGCCATTACATTGGAAGTTATGGGGAACGAGGTTGTAAGACTTTATGATGTGGGAGTTGCTGGGCTTCACAGACTTATGTCCCATCTGGAAGAAATAATGGATGCCACTGTAATAATAGCCATTGCGGGTATGGAAGGTGCCTTGGCAAGCGTAATAGGCGGACTGGTGGATTGTCCGGTGATTGCCGTACCGACAAGTGTGGGATATGGTGCATCTTTTGGCGGTGTTTCGGCACTTTTATCAATGCTTAATTCCTGTGCAAATGCTGTTTCGGTGGTAAATATCGATAACGGATTCGGAGCGGCATGTATTGCAAGCAGAATTAACCATATGGATTTGAAATAGGAGTTAACATAATATGAAAACACTTTATTTGGATTTGGGAATGGGAGCTGCAGGTGATATGCTTTCGGCAGCCCTTTTGGAACTCATTGATGACAAAGAAGCATTTATCAAGGAAATGAATAATATAGGGATTCCGCATGTTGAAATAATTGCAGAAAAGGCAAAAAAATGCGGAATTAGCGGTACACACGTAAAAGTACTGGTAGATGGTGTGGAAGAACACTCTCACGACCACCATCATGACGAACATGATCACCATCACCATGAGCACGACCATCACCACCATGATGATCACGATCACGATCATCATCACGCAGAGCACGATCATCACCATGCAAGTATGGCTGATATTGAAAATATAATAAATTCACTTAAAGTTTCGGATAAAGTTAAAAGAGATGTGATAAATATTTACAAGCTTATTGCTGAGGCAGAAAGCAAGGCTCATGATGCTCCGGTGTCCGAAATACATTTTCATGAAGTGGGAACTATGGATGCAATTGCTGATGTAACAATGGTTTGCAGCCTGATGGAAAAACTGGATTTGGATTGTGTAATGGCATCGCCGGTTCATGTGGGCAGCGGTCATGTTCATTGTGCTCACGGCATATTGCCTGTTCCTGCACCGGCTACGGCTTATATTTTAAAAAATGTTCCGATCTACGGTGGAGAAATAAAAGGTGAACTTTGCACACCGACCGGTGCGGCATTGCTTAAATACTTCGTTGACAGCTTTGGTGATATGCCTGCAATAACCATAGAAAAATATGGTTACGGCATGGGTAATAAAGATTTCGAAATGGCAAATTGCGTAAGGGCCATGCTTGGCGAGGCAAAAGAAAAAGGTTCGGAAATAATTGAACTATCCTGCAATTTGGATGATATAACTTCGGAAAAATTGGCTTTTGCAATGGATATGCTGTTTGAAGCGGGAGCATTGGAGGTTTATACCATCCCTGTGGGAATGAAAAAATCACGTCCCGGTGTGCTGCTTTGCGTTATGTGCAATCAAGACAAAAAAAGAGAAATGCTTGATATTATTTTCAAACACACCACAACCTTGGGTGTGCGTGAAAATGTTTACAGACGTTACACCATGGACAGAAATGTCAAAATCGTAAGCAGCAGCTTCGGAGATGTAAGAGTAAAATATTCCAAAGGATACGGGGTGGAACGTCGCAAATTCGAATACGACGACCTGGCAAAAATAGCCAAAGAAACCGGCAAAACAATTAAAGAAATAGAACATGAAATAGCAAAAGAGATAAAAGAGTGAGGCTGACTGCTTCATAAATAAAAACCTCGGATTTACTTGAATCCGAGGTTTTTGAATGTTAATCCTGAAACACCGTTCTCAATTTTGAGTCCTAGCAATGGCTAGGTGGGTTGCCGCATATGACTTTCTGCCGTCCAACCGCTCGCATAATGCGAAAGCTTCCGATCCAGGCGTGACATCAAGTCAAGGATATAAGCATCCCGTTTAATAAGTGTAGGTTCAAAATATGGAGAACCTTGCGTTTCAGGGAAGGTTTGACTATTTAGTTTTAATGTTCTTTTGTTGGGCTTATTATAATATAAATCCGCCATAAAAACAAGTAGTTTGAAAATATTCGTAATTGCGTATACAATTTCGATAAAATACTGAATTTTAGGGCGTTTTAAATTGTATATTTGTTATATTTTGCATGACAAAGACGCATTATCGAAAAGCTTGACCTGTATGTTGACATATATGTTATGAAATGTTATAGTATGAGAGTGTACTATACAAAATAGTACACCACAAGATTTAAGGGTTAAAACTTATGAAAACGAATGAAATATACAAGATATATGGTATAGACTATAAAGAAAATACTGTTTGCCTTTTAAAGGAGTCAAACCTTAAAGGTGAAATCCTTGAAAAGTGCAAGTTTAGGCCAAAGGAGGATATAAGAATCGGCATTAAGCCAAATCTTGTAACGCCCACTCCGGCGGACTACGGTGCTACCACTCATCCGGAAGTTGTAGAGGGCATTATCGAATATCTTAAGGGCAATGGCTTTGATAATATAACCATCATGGA
>CACZQX010000301.1 GCA_902783445.1 uncultured Lachnospiraceae bacterium | reverse complement strand
TTTCTTTACGGATGCAGCGGGCTTAATCTGGATATTTTGGCAAGGGGGCCTTTGTGGGAAATCGGCGAGGATTATAAATGCGGAACAGGCCACGGTGTTGGATATTTCTTATCTGTTCATGAAGGACCGAACAATTTCAGATATAAAAACCTTAAGGGCAAAGATGCGACTGTTTTGGAAGAAGGAATGGTTACAACCGACGAACCGGGTTCTTATATTGAAGGAGAATTCGGCATCAGAATAGAAAACGAGCTTTTGTGTGTGGAAGACAGGATTAAGGGTTCGGACCGTTTTATGAAGTTTGAGGTTTTAACAATGGCGCCTATTGACTTGGACCTTGTTGATGAAAAGTATCTTGACGAAAGGTCTAAATTAGAGTTAAATAAGTATAATGCTTTGGTTTATAAAAACATTTCACCATATTTGGATGAAAAGGAGAAAAAATGGCTTAAAAGTGCAACTAAAGCCATTTAAAATGAGAGGTAAGTTGTGGAAAAAGAGGAAAAAAGTCTGCTTTTTGTGTTTAATCCCTATGCCGGAAAAGGCGAGATTAAATACCATTTGTTGGAGATAGTAAATACTTTTGCAAAACACGATTATAAAGTAACCATTCATCCGACTCAAGGTCAGAAGGATGCCTTTAATTATATTGCAAAAAACGGAAATGAATACGATATGATTGCCTGTAGCGGCGGCGACGGTACTTTAAACGAGGTTATTTCCGGAGTTATGAAGCTTGAACAAAGGCCTATCGTGGGATACATTCCATCCGGTACCACCAATGATTTTGCAAAGGGGCTTAAGCTTCCGTCAAAAATGACCCGTGCGGCAAAAATCCTTATGAAGGGTGAACCACAGCGTATCGATATAGGTGCTTTTAACGAAAAGAGCTTTGTATATGTGGCGGCATTCGGCGCATTTACTGAGGTTTCTTATGCAACACCTCAGGATATGAAAAACACTCTCGGACATGCGGCATATTTAATAGAAGGTCTTAAGAGTCTGCCTACAATCAAATCCGTACATGTTAGTATTAAAGCGGATAATTTTGAGGCGGAAAACGAAGATTTCTTATTCGGCAGCATAACCAATGCGGTTAGCGTTGGCGGATTTAACGGAATAACCGGAAAAGACGTGGATTTAACAGATGGAAAATTCGAAGTTATTTTGGTAAAAAGAGCGAGAAATCCGATAGAGCTTCAAAACATTATCAATATATTTATGGGAATTGACATTAAAGGAACAAATGTTATTAAATTCCAAACATCAAAACTTTTGTTTAAAACCGAAGAAGAAGTTCCTTGGGTTCTTGACGGTGAATACGGCGGATCGCCTAAAAAAGTTACGATTCAGAATATGCATAAGGCAATTACCGTTATGTCAAACACCGGAAAAATAGTTTTATAAATAAGAGGCGGCTGTTTTTTGTAATCATGTTAAAAAGCAGCTGCCTTTTTTGTACATTTTATCGGCAAAATGACAAAAATTGTTTTTCTTAAAAAACGGTGTTTACTTTCAATTTGAAAGTGTGTATAATGAGCACTTGTAGGTTTATGTGTAAAAATAGGAACAGAGATTTTTAGTATGCGAGGCAGATTGAATGGAAGAATTAATCGAGAGCTTGGAAAAATTAGTTAAAGTTGCAAATAAGAAAAAAGGCATCTTGGAAATTGAAGAAATAAAGGATTTTTCAAAGAAAAATGATATTAAAGACGAGCAAATCGAAGCGGTTTGCAATTATCTTGAAAATAAAGGCATTGAGATTACTTATGAAAACGAAGGGATTGAAGAAGAGGAAATCGACCTTGAATCAGCCCTTAACATAGATACGGAAACAATAGACAGAAAGATTGACGAGGATGATGTAAGCGACGACTTGGTAGAAGTTCCGGTTGATATTTTTGATGAACCTTCCAATGCAGAACTTGACGAAGAGGAAGAAGACGAAGAAGATGAAATGTCTGCGATTGAGCTTTTGGACGGTGTAGGCACGGAAGATCCCGTAAGACTTTACTTAAAAGAAATCGGTACGGTACCTCTTTTATCTGCGGAAGAAGAACACGAGCTTGCAAAAAGAAAAGCCGAAGGCGATGAAGAAGCAAAGAAAAAACTTATTGAAGCAAACCTTCGTCTTGTTGTAAGTATCGCAAAAAGATATACGGGACGTGGAATGAGCTTTTTGGACCTTGTTCAGGAAGGAAACTTAGGCTTGATTAAAGGTGTTGAAAAGTTCAACTACGAACGTGGATATAAATTAAGTACATATGCAACATGGTGGATAAGACAGTCTGTAACCCGCGCTCTTGCGGATCAGGCAAGAACAATCCGTATCCCTGTTCATATGGTTGAGACAATTAACAGACTCTCAAAAACACAAAGAAATTTAACACTTAAATTGGGTTATGAGCCATCACCTAAGGAACTTGCCGAAGCAATGGGAATGACTGAAGAAAAAGTTCTGGAGATTATGCAGATTGCAAGAGAACCGGCTTCTTTGGAAACACCTATCGGTGAAGAAGATGATACAAATCTTGGCGATTTCGTTGCGGATACAACAACTCTTACGCCTGAGCAGAGTGTTGAAAATACAATGCTTAGAGAACATATTGATGTTCTTTTGCAGGATCTTAAAGAAAGAGAACGCCAGGTTATCGTCCTCAGATTCGGTCTTGAAGACGGACACCCAAGAACCCTTGAAGAAGTGGGAAGAGAGTTCAATGTTACACGTGAGCGTATCAGACAGATTGAAGCAAAGGCTTTAAGAAAACTCAGAAATCCTGTAAGAAGCAAAAAAATCAAAGGTTTCTTATCATAATGATTATTAAAACATGTTCGAAACTAACTAAAGACGAATATAAAGAAATTCTCGCATTGTCTTCCAAATGCGAGAATTTTGACAATATAGCCCCTATCATGTTTACGGAAGACGAGCTTAATTATGATAGTAGTTTTGAATGCTATTATATGGCTTTGAATGAGGGCAATATCATTTCTTTTGTCTCGGTATTTGTTCCCGGGGACGGGACCGGGGAGATTTATGCCATAACGGATCCGGCTTTCAGAAACAAAGGCTTGTTTAAAAAGCTTGTAAAAATTGCGGGCGAGAAGCTTGAAAGCATGGGAATATCCGAAATATATCTGCTTTGCACACCATCGTGCGCTGTTTCCAAAAAAATTGTTTACGCAAAAAAAATGAAAATAGAATACAGCGAGTATCTTTTGGAACTTACAAAAGGATACAAAGAAGAAGCGGATTCCGAACTAAAAATTTGTGTTAAGGAAAAGGCCGATAAAAGCTTATATTTTGAAACAAAACTCCATGATAAACATATTGGCGAGTGCATGGTTGAATTAAACGGTGAAACGGCTTGCATCTACGATTTTAACCTTGATCCGTCTTGCAGGGGAAGAGGTTTGGGATCAAAAACCCTTATATCTATAGTTAATTATTTAATCGATAATATAACAGATGAAGTGCTTTTGCAGGTTCACGGAGATAACAAGGTCGCCGTGAATATGTATTTACACCACGGGTTTACGATTAAATCACAGTTGGATTATGTAAGGCTTTACTTGTAATGGCAAGAAGAATTGTGTTATACTTGTAATTGCGTAAGAATATTTAACCAAAATAACGAGGATTTCAATGGGAGATGTAAATAATAATGATTTGGATTTCGTGGAAATCGTTGACGACGAAGATGTTGAAGATGTCGACAAAGACGAAGCCAAGGAAAACCAATCAGTAAATAAAAGCAATAATAAAGAAAAAGATAATAATAAAAAAGAGAATTTAAGCGAAGAAGAAAAAAAGAAAGCCGTAAAAAGAGAAGTATTCAGTTGGATTCGCTTATTGGCAATAGCCGTTGCGGTTGCATTGTGCATAAACTATTTGATTTTGTTTAACGGATATGTTCCTTCGGGATCCATGTATCCCACAATCGAAGCCGACGGCAGCCAGGGAGCAAGGATTATAGCTTTTAGACTTTCCTATCTTTTCGAAGAACCCAAACGCGGAGATATAATAATTTTCAAATATCCTGATGATCCGAGAGAGAACTATGTTAAGCGAGTTATAGGCCTACCGGGTGAAACCGTTGAGATAATCGAAGGAAAAGTTTATATCTCAAAAGACGGTGAAAAACTTGAGGATCCGCTTTATGAGCCGTATTTGTACGAGATTCCTCTTGGAAGTTACGGGCCTTACACTGTTCCGGAAGACAGCTATTTTGTTATGGGAGATAACAGGAACAATTCTTGGGATTCCAGAAAATGGGTAAATACTTTCGTGCCTGAAGAAAATATAATCGGAAAAGCATTATTCCAATATTATCCGTCGATACATAATTTGCTAAAAAATGATAAATGATGAAAAGAGCATATCGAAATGATATGCTCTTTTTTTAAAAGCTTTCTGAACATAAAAAGGCGGAGATGTTGAATTTTAAACTAAAAAAAGCTATAATAAACTTCAATTGTAACAAAAACTTTTTATATAAAATAATTTTTGAAGGTGAGTTAATTGGAAAACTTAATCTTTAGCTTGAATGCCACCATTCCGCTTTTTCTTGTAATGGTTGTGGGATGGTTCTTAAGAAAAATCGGTATTCTTAACGAAGCATTCTGCAAGGCTGCAAATAAATTCAATTTTACGGTAACTTTGCCGGTTCTTTTGTTTAAGGATTTATATGAATCCAACGTAAAAGAAAGTTTCGACCTTAAATACGTGCTTTTTTGCGCCATTGTTACCAGCATTGCATTTTGGGGCTTGTGGGGCATTTCAAAGATTATTTGGAAGGGCAAAAACTTTATAGGTGAGTTTGTACAAGCTTGCTACAGAAGTTCGGCAGCGGTTCTTGGAATCGCCCTCATTACCAACATTTACGGAAACGCCGGAATGGTGCCTATGATGATTATAGGTGCGGTGCCTTTGTTTAATATTTACGCGGTTCTGGTGCTCACATTTGAATCACCGGGAAATAAAAACAAAACCGTAAAAGATGCGGTCTTGGGAATATGCAAAAATCCGATTATCATAGCAATTATAATTGGTGTAATTTGCAGTATGATTGATTTTGAGATGCCGACAATGCTTGAATCCACCATATCAAACATCGCAAGAATGGCATCGCCTTTGGCACTTGTTGTAATAGGTGCAAGTTTTGAAGGCAAAAAGGCCATAGCACTTTTGAAACCGTCAATTACGGCTGCTATCGTAAAACTTATTGTTTTGCCGGCGATTTTCTTGCCGATAGCAATAAAAATGGGCTATACAAACGGACACTTGGTTGCAATACTTATAATGCTGGGATCGCCGTCCACACCAAGCAGCTATGTTATGGCAAAAAGTATGGGAAGCGAAGGAACTCTTACAGCATCGGCGGTGGTGCTGACAACACTTGGGTCGGCATTTTCCCTAACCGTTATACTGTTTATATTGAGGACTATAGGTGTCGTTTAGCTTAAAT
>CACZQX010000300.1 GCA_902783445.1 uncultured Lachnospiraceae bacterium | reverse complement strand
CATCTCACTATATGGAAGAGGTTGAACAGATTTGTGACCGCATTCTCATTATGGATAAAGGCAAAGCGATTGCCATCGGCACAAACGACGAACTCAAAGAGATGATTAAAAACAAGGAAAAAATCACCTTGGAAGTACCTTCTCTTACAAAAGACAATTTGGCCGAGATTAAAGAGCTCAAGCATGTTTACAATGTTGACTACGATGACACTCTTCTTTGCATCAGCTTTGACGGCGGCAAAAACAACGTGGTTCATATTGTTAACTATCTTGAGGAACGCAATCTTGTATTTTCCAAGCTTCACTCGCAACTTCCTACGCTTAACGATGTTTTCTTGGAAATCACGGGAACAGAACTTAGAGATTAAGGGGATTTAAAGATGTTTATTCACAATTTTAAATATGCATTAAAGCAAATGATACGAAACAAATCCGCCATTGTATGGACGCTTATTTTCCCACTGGCTCTGGGAAGCATTATGTTTGTTGCATTCGGCAACATCTACAATTCCGACAATGTTTTCCATACACTTAATGTTGCGGTGGTTAAGACAGAAGAAAACGAAAATTTCGAAACTCTTCTTGACGAGCTTTCAAAGTCCGAAGGTGATAAGGAAGCGATTTTGGATGTTAGTTATCTCGCCAAAGACGAAGCCGAAACAGGCGCTTTGAACGGCGATTATGATGCGGTTATTTACGAAGGTACGGATATTACCTTAGGGGTAACAAAATCCGATATTCAACAAGAAATCGTTCGCAGCATTGTTGAACAATACAACAAATCCATGCACTTAATAGAAGATGCCGCTGCCAAAGATCCCACAAAAATAGCGGCGGTTATCGAAAGCATTTCCGACTATTCGGCAGAATATGCAAAGCAGGACACAACAACCGACGGCAATACAGATATGTACACCAACTATTTTTACGCCATCATCGCCATGAGCTGCCTCTTTGGTTCCTATGCAGCATGCGAATTTTCGGAAAAAATGTCATTATCCGCAAGCGAACTTGGCAAACGACGCGGCGTGACCCGCTGTTCAAAAGGCTTACAAGCCATCAGCACATTCTTTGCCATGTGGATTATACAGGTTGCCGTTGAAATCATTACCATCTTTTATCTAAAGGCAATCGGTGTTCATATGGGAGATAAAATCCTTTTTATGATTCCGATTGTGGCTGCGGGAACTGCAGTCGGTAACGCTTTGGGTACTCTAATCGGCTCTGTTCCGAAACTTTCCCAGGGCGGAAAGACCGGTATCTGCACATCCATAAGTCTGGGCCTTTGCGTAATGGCCGACCTTTGTGCGGGCGGTGTTAAAGATGCTTTGGAGCATGCCGCACCTATTGTTAACCGCATAAACCCGGCGGCCCTTATTTCCGACTCATTTTACGCACTTAACGTTTTCGATTCTTACAACAGATATATAAGAAGCATAGTTTTGTTGGCCATAATCGCCGCATGCATGCTGTTTTTCAGCTATTTGATACTCAGGAGGGATAAAGGTGCAAGTATTTAAATTATTTTTTAAGATTTTGAAAGCAAACAGAATATTGATATTTATTTACGCCGGCATGTACATCGGTATCCTATTCGGTGTCATCATCCCTTTGCAAAAGGATAACAGCGTAAGCAGCTATATGGAGCAAAAATGCAAATTTGCCCTTGTGGATGAAGATAATTCCACCTTAAGTCATGAGCTTACAAGAAACTTAAGCAGTATCCACGAGTTGGTTGACATAAAGTCTTTTGAGAAGGAAGCTCTTCAAGATGAGCTCTACAATCAAAACATCGCCACAGCTGTATTTATAAGCGACGGTTTTGAAGATGCTTTTATCGAGGGCGATGCAACAGAATTTCTTACCCTTTACAATGTTCCGACGGAAAACAAGGCCATGCTTTTTTCAAACGATGTTAACGAGTATTTACGCTATGTTTCGGGCTATTTAACAGCCGGTTACGATTTGGACGATGCCTGCCACAAGGCTTTTGACATAACATCCGAATCGGTAGATGTTTCCGTATTGTCCGGCAAAGACATAAGTCAAGAATCCATTATTCAATACTATTTTAAATATTTGGGTTGGATATTCGTTCTTATGATTACCTGTGTCATCGCACCTATTTTAATAGCTTTGAACACCAAAAAGCTCAGAAACCGAATCGAATGTTCATCATTCCATTTTTCGAAAATAAACAGCCAGATTTTACTTGGATCAGCTGTTTCGGGAATAGGTCTTGTGGCAATATTTTCAATAGCCGCAAAGATTTATTTCGGCGCCGAGCTAAGCGGCGTAAAGTTTGCACTTTTGAGTCTTAACATGCTTTGCTACGTGGTTGTGGCTCTTGCCATTGCTTTCTTTGTAAGCAGGATTACATCAAGCATTATGGTTATCAATATGGTTGCCAATGTTATAAGCCTGGGAATGGCATTCTTCTGCGGTATTTTCGTTCCTTTCTACTTGCTTGGAAGCGGCGTGCAGACAGTGGCCAAATTTATGCCGGCATATTGGTATGTAAATGCAATCAACGAGATTGACAAATACACAGACAATGCCCTGCCGAATATCTTCATAAGCTTCGGTCTTGAGCTGCTCTTTGCAGCGGTAATTATAGTAGCGGCCCTTGTTATCACAAATGCAAAACGTGAAAGCAAGACTGTGAATTAATTATAAATAAAGTTCCTCAATATAATACGGAGCAAAACGATTGTTTTTGCTCCGTGTTTTTAATTATTGTTAGGTTTTTTATATTCATCCAAAAAATGATGTTTTACACCGTCTTTTTTATAAGCAATAATCGTTGAAAGGTTGACGTTTTCAACACTTTTAAAGATATTTGCTTCGATATAAGGATTTTCTTTTTTCAAAGCGGCAATAAGCTTTTTGGTCTCCAACCTTTTTGAAGAAGTTGTTCCGTCCTCGTGGCAGGTTGAACAAGTCTCCGTAAAATGACAGGCGCATTGCAAAAAATGCAAATCATTGTAATCTCGCCATGCGCATATGTCTTTTTCTCTGACAAGATAAAGAGGCCTGATAAGCTCCATCCCTTCGAAATTAGTGCTATGAAGCTTAGGCATCATGGTTTGGATCTGCGCCCCGTGTAGCATCCCCATAAGGATTGTTTCTATCACATCATCATAGTGATGCCCAAGAGCTATCTTGTTGCAACCAAGCTCCTTTGCCTTGCTGTAGAGATAGCCTCTTCGCATCCTTGCGCATATATAACAAGGGCTCTTTTCTATGGTGTCCACCGCATCGAATATATTGCTTTCGAATATATTAATAGGAATTCCCAAAGCTTTGGCATTGGCTTCTATCAGTTCTCTGTTGTCCGCATTGTAGCCCGGGTCCATAACAAGAAAGGTCAAATCAAAGTTGCATTGCTTGTGCCTCTTTATTTCTTGAAAAAGCTTTGCCATAAGCATGGAGTCTTTGCCCCCGGATATGCAAACAGCAATATGGTCTCCTTCTTCTATCAGGCGATATGTTTTGCATGCCTTTGCAAACGGCGTAAAAAGTTGTTTGTGAAACTTCTTTCTAATGCTGTCTTCGGCCATTTTTTGCTTTTCGGCATTTTCTTCGTCGTCCAATTTGTACTTTACATAGCCCACATATCCGCCAATTTGCTTTTTAATTCTTCTTCATCTTCAATATTTACATCTAAAGCTTCGGGAATCATCCCAAAAATCCGATGGCCCTCATCTCTTATTAGTCTTAGCATAATGTCTGCTATTTCAGGATCGAATTGATGACCTTTATTCTTTGCTATGTATTTTGTTGTTGTAGGCAGCTGTTTTTAAGATGCTTACAATCAAAACCACAACAATCACTATAATAGTAATTATAAAAAAGCATAACGCTCTTTTTTTTCTTGACTTGTCCATATTATTTATCTCCCCAAATTCATTCTACACCATACATGCATATTTTATCAACAAGATGTGGCTTAGAAATAAATCAACTCATTTTCTTATGAAATCTGCATCCTTCTCGGGCAAATCATCAGAACTATATCTTTCAACCGTCATATGAAGATCATATTTTTCGCGAAGCTACTTTTAACTTGCTTCCCGCAAGCTATAGCATGCCAATTTCTACAGCATGATATCCTTTAGCATTTTCTCAATTCCTTTTATATCCAAGGGGCTTTTTTCGGTTTCATATGTGAATAACAGATTCTTGCCTACATAGATACCTTGTTTCCTGTATTCATCCAATTTTAACAAGCAATTGGTCCTGTATTCTTCATCATTCAACAAGCCAAAGTGTTCAAGGTAAATCTCCTCCCTTGTTACTTTCTGCAAAAGCGTAAAATCCGGATATCTTACCTTTCCTGATTTTAACTGCAGCGGTCTTTCGTAATGGTAAGGAATACCCAGTCTATACAACATATCTGCAAGTATTGCTTCCGACTTTGAACGCACTTTCTCTCCTCTTCTTGTATCATATATTTTCATTTCAGGCATATAGGGATTTGGCTTAAAAGACATTGATTGCCACTCTTTTGCATAGAGTAAATCTGTTAGAATATATGGCTTAACCAGAGACTTTCGATGCTCGGAAAGTTCTTCATAGGCACTTTCCGCATTATTTCTTTCCAGTTGACGAACAATCTTTTCAATCTTATCAAGTTCATTCTGTGCTTTCTTAAGAAACTTACTGTTATAGTCTTTCCGGGCAAGTGCT
>CACZQX010000299.1 GCA_902783445.1 uncultured Lachnospiraceae bacterium | reverse complement strand
TCCTCAAGTTCCAAGATTTCTTCGTCGGTATAATCCCGCGTTGCATCTTGTGACAATATGTATTCTGAAGTCTTTTGCAAATCTAAAGCATCGATCATTATTTTTTCCTCCATTCTGAATTCGGACTAAACCATTCCGGATGCTTATCACAAAGCTTTTGCAAGGCGCTTGTGACTTTGGGTAACGATTCGGAGTTTGGCCTGTAGTGTCCGCTATTGGTATTGACAGATGATATTCTGCCCTTGCTGAAAGTGATCATTCCGGCGCACTGAACTGTGGGGTCCTTACCTCCGACAAGTGTGGGATGAGGGCATCTTTTGGAGGGATCATTGGGATTCTGACGAACGCCTATAATGATATCTCCTTTATCATCCATTACATAAGTGATTGTCCCCATCTGCTTTTTGCCATCAATATAGACACGATCACTCTGTATGGAATCTTCAAGTCTGGTGGCAGTGGGGTTTTTAAAGTATCCTGTCTTGGGATCGTAAATATCAGGATCCTTTTTATCTTTATTCATTTCTGAAGCAACAACATGGTAACTGTCGGCGTAGGCCTGCGAGCCTCCCTTGGTTCCATGGTAGTTTCCGCTTGATCCACTTCCCATTTATTTTACTCCTTTCTTTTTGCTAATCCAATCAGTGTATTGAATAAACTTAGTCTTATCCTTGAACTCATCGAAGATCTCATCAGGCATTCCGCCGTATACAAGGACTATTTCTGGCTGTAATTCTTCGATCATCGCGCGGAGTCCTTCTTTGAAGTAGTGCTTGTTCTCCCTGCTCTGAATACAGCCATATGTGCCAATGGATACGATGCTATGCTTTGGCAATCCCACAAAAGCGATCTTTTCGGGAAGGACACAAGTTGTATAAGTGCGCTCATCACCCCAGCGCACATTCGGGATAACGTAAATTCCTTTTGACTGGAGATAGAGACCTACAGCGCGGTTCATATAAGTGTTTGCGATCTGCAATACCAATGGCATGTCACGATAGAGGCTGCAGTCCGGACTTACAATCCCGGGAAAATTCATCAGTTCATCAAGATAATCTTCTGTGGCAGTAAGAACGTCAGCGAATTTGATATCATGCTCGTAGAAGACAATGAATTCGCTGTAATCCTTTGTCTGACTGCGAAGACTGAACGGAATGGTGTCTTTGGGTATGATGAATTCCGAGGGAGCTTTAATGGCCGGAATTTCGAACACGCCGATAAATTCTGCGGTTCTTACCAAATCCGCTCTGAAACCATCATCAATAATGTTCTTTTTTGTACTCATGTGAAGTACCTCCTTTGAATTTGAATAATTATTGGCTCTAAATGTCTCTAAAAGAGGTTAAAAAATATCCAATTGCGCCGAAAAAATTTAGAATCGTGAACATGATGTCGAATTTTGTAAACAAACGTTGTATAATGAATCTAAATTCTTTATGTTAGGTGCAGGTGTAGAATATTTTTCCCCTTTATGTGTCTCATTTTAGGTGGGTAAGAGCCGTAAGTAATTGCCACGGAATTGCCGTGAAATTGCCATAGAATTTCAAAATGTGAAAGGAGGTTAGCTGAATTGAGGGAGTATAACATTTCCGCTTTGATCACAATTATGATGAATGCATTTGCGGATTCGCAGATAAATACCGGAAGCGTACTCCTTCAGACCGTGGCGAGTCATCCCAATGTTAATGTCGATGTTGACGGAAAGATGATTTCGAATCTGATGAAGCGTAAAACGGATGTCCATGGGGAAATAAAAAGTGGTGCAGGGAAAAAAGAAGTAATTGAGTACGCGAGAAAAAGGGTAAAAGAAACTATCATAAACAATATTAATCCTGTATTACTGGATGATACCTGTTCGGATATTTTGAAAACCATGTTAACGGATTCAAAGGTTTCCGATGGCTTCTGTCGCAAGATGCAGCAGCTGTATGATACTCAAAAAATATTGGATTTTTTCACGGATGCCGTTTTGTATGCGCTTAGTGTAACCAATCTACCAGCGGAGGCTTCTGTTCAGGAAGGCGACTTCATGTTGCTTGCTGAAACGAATTATCAGTGTCCGATAGATGGAACAAGATTTTGGAAAAAGGTTAAGGGCAATTATTCCTATGTATATCAGATTGTGAAAATCTATCCGGAAAATATAGATGACGAGTTAGGCAAGGATTTCACGGCCATTCAGGGCGCACCAAGAGATCTTGATATGGATGACAACAAAATATGTCTTTGTAAGAAATGTGCAGAAGATTATTTTGATAACCCTAGCGTGGAGAGATATAGAAAACTGCTGGAATTAAAGAGCGCCATCGTTCGTGGCCAGAAAAGGAAGCAGATAGCTATTGAATCAGATATTGATGATGAGATTGTCGACGTAATTAAGGCTATTGCCAATATGGATGAGACGACAGAGTTGCAACCATTTACAGAGGCATTGGAGATTAAAGATAAAATATTGCCCGGAAATATCGTGCTTGAGAAAGCCATAAGAGATGATGTTGTTGTGTACTATCCCTTTATAGAAAAGCAGTTCTCACTTTTAGATGGGGTGGAAGGAGCGACATTTAATATAATACGATCTGAAGTTACGACTTGCTATGAGAAATACGAGCGTGCAGGAATGGATCAAAATGATATTTACAATTCACTTGTTGATTGGCTGATACAGGCAAAAGGACTCACGGATAAGCATAGAATAGCAGCAACAGTGATGGTATCCTTTTTCGTACAAAACTGTGATGTTTTTAAAAGATACGAAATAATCACAGCTAATAGAGAGACGGACAATGAGGAGTAATGGGATGAGATTTCCAAGTAAAGTAACATCATATAATAACAGTACTTTTGCCAGGTTCCCAGCTATTTTATCGCTTTTAAAACAGCACGATATGAGACCGGACGAGTTGTATAAGGCAGTTAAGACTAAGTCGTTTGACGTCATTGAATTCATTGATGCTATGGACTGCCTATTTATGCTCGGGAAGATAGAACTTGTTGCAGGGGGAGAGGTGTTGCATTATGTTGCTTGAGGTAAGCTGTGATAAGTTTGTTGAGAATGGGAAAGTCCGCAAACCTATAAGATTTGAAAAGGGACTTAATGCTGTTGTAGGAAATGAGTCCGGAACTAATTCGGTCGGGAAATCAACTTTTCTTATGATTTTGGACTTCGTCTTTGGCGGGGATGATTATATCAAGAAATCAAAGGAAGTCTTTAAGACAACAAATGTCGGTCCGCACACCATTAAGTTCAACTTCGGATTTGATGGTCAGTTGTATTATTTCACAAGACTTGCAGACCCGGCGAATTATAATACTGTTATCAGGTGCAATGAGAATTATGAACCTTTGGAAGATGGAGAAATGACTATTTCTCAATACCATAAGTTTCTTGCCAAGTGTTACGGGCTGAATGAATTGGGGCAAACCTGGAGAGGGAGTGTGGCTCGGGCCATTCGTGTTGACAGGCGTGAAACAATTGATACAGATAAACCTTTAAAATCTTATAAGGAAGAACCGGACAGAGACGGGATAGTTGCATTGATAAAACTATTTGGTCAATACGCTGTAATAGAGGAGGCATTAAAACAAAAGAGTGCTTCAGAGGATGAAGAGAAGGCGTTTAAGGAAGCACAGAAATATGAGTATATCCCAAATGTTAAGAATGGTACGGAGTTTCGAAAAAATGCTGAGCGCATCAAAGTTTTAGAGGCAGAGATTGAAGAACTGGCAGATCAGAGCTCTAAGGGACTTTTGGAGCTTACATCTTTGCAGGCTGAACAGATTAGTAGCATTCGCAACAAAATTGCTGGCTTCAGAAGACAAAGATCAAGACTTCAGGCACAACTTAAGGGACTTGAGATGAGTAAGTCTGAAGGAAAAAAATCATTTCAGAAAGACTATCAGGAGCTGCTTGTTTTCTTTCCGGACATAGATGTTAATAAATTGGAACAGGTTGAGGAATTTCATCATCGGATTTCGAATATTCTTAACGGCGAAATTCGTGAGAATCAGAAAAATCTTGAGGCGATGATTTCACTGGCCACAAGCAAGATTAAAGAGCTGGAGGAAGAACAGTTGCGGATTAGCCAGCTTCCAAATGTTGCAAAAGCAACGCTAGAAAGATATGCGGAGCTTCAAAAAGAAATGCAGGAACTGTTAGCAGCAAATGAAGCGTACAAAAAGAGGGATGAACTTCACGATAATACAGTAAAGCTGGTGGAAAGCCTCGACAAGTCTATTGTAAATGAGATGCGATATATAGAAACAAAACTCAATAGTCTTATGGATGAGATGAATGAGACTTTGTATGACGTAAAAATAAAACCGCCAATATTACATACTGATAATGCAAATAAATATGAATTTGCTACGGAAGATGATGGCGGAACGGGCATGCGTTATAAAGGCATGATTCTTTTGGATCTTGCGCTTTTACAGGCAACTCACCTTCCGTTTGTTATACATGATTCGCTACTGCTTCCTAATATAGAAAATGAAGCAATCGAAAAAATCCTGGAGTTATATACAAAGCAAACTGACAAGCAGGTATTTTTGGCATTCGATAAAACGGCAACTCCAAATGCGCGAAGAATACTGAAAAAGGCGCAGAGGCTGCACTTAAGCCGAGGTGGCAATGAACTGTTCGGAAAGGCATGGAACCGTAAGAAAAACGATTCCGATGAATTAAATGATAATATGACTGATTCAGGAACAATAACCGCTACGGAGGAACAGTAATGCACATTACATATAAAAAACTATTTAAGCTTCTCATAGACCGGGACATGAATAGGCAGGATTTAAAAAAGTTATGTGGCCTTAGTTCTGCGTCTGTGGCAAAGCTTGGAAAAGGCGAAAATATCACTACGGATATGCTCGTAAGAATATGCGAGGGAATGAACTGTAAGCTTGAGGATATAATGGAACTCGCTCTCGATGATGAAGAAACAGAGGATGATTAAAATGACAAAGGATGAAAAGGAAACAAGTAAATATATCTCGCTGATATTGCGTCATAAACCCGAAACAATAGGCATATCGCTTGACGAGCATGGCTGGGCGGATGTTCAGGAATTGATCAAGGGAGTAAGTGAAACGCATCCTTTGGATATGGAAGGGCTCGTGCGGATTGTAGAAGAAGATGAAAAACAAAGGTATTCCTTTAATGATGATAAAACCTTGATCCGTGCCAACCAGGGACATTCTATTCCTGTGGATGTTGAGCTTGAGGAAGTAGTTCCGCCAGAAATTCTGTATCACGGAACCGGAGAAAAATATGTTTCAAGTATTGATGAGCAGGGGTTGATTCCTAAATCCAGGTTATATGTACATATTTCCGGCGATGAAGATACTGCCATTGCAGTCGGTAGGCGGCATGGAAAGCCAGTTGTTTACAGAATTAGAAGTGGAGAAATGCATAGGGATGGATATAAATATTTTAGATCTGTCAATGGAGTTTGGCTGACTAAGGAAGTACCAATAAAATATTTGGAAAAGGTTGAGAAATAAGACATTGTTGGAATGCTACACCTAGATGTATCATACCTTTTGGGGTTGAAGCTGTAGTTGATGTGAATGCTCAGGTTATTAGATTTAAATGAGAAAGAGACAACTTCTCATTTGTAGAGATCTTTAACTTATAATATAACGGATTAGAATGATGGTATTATTAAACGATTATTTCCACAATGATAGACGGGCAAATA
>CACZQX010000298.1 GCA_902783445.1 uncultured Lachnospiraceae bacterium | reverse complement strand
TGCTGCCTTTTCTGCACTTCTTGAACGAGGATCAGAGAGTTTCGCTGCCGACCAGTCGTGCTTTTTGAAAAATGCTTTCAGCTCTTCCAGTGTAGGTGCACGGTCAAGGTCGAGTAATGTTGTATCTATCTTTGCCATAGAATCACCCTGCTTTTTTGTTTATGGCTATATTATAGCATATTTCACTGTCCAAAATAAATCTCTTTAAATTATAAGAATTGTATGTTCATATCTGAACTTGTTAGTAAAGATAGTGATCTATATCAGACAAATATTCCATAATAATTACCACTTGAAAGATGAAGATAAATCAAATATTTCATAATTCAAAAAAGAAAACTTTTCTTTGTTTGCTTTATAGTATTCCATAGCCGCATTACAGATGATTGTGCAAAGAAAGCCAACATAAACTGTTATCTTTTCTTCGGAAGATCCATCTGCGTGTTTAATATTATTGTTAAAGCAAAACTCAAATCCTAATGGATGAGTATATTCGTTTATCATTAACTGGAATTTTACATTGTTTTTACTTTCGCTATCAATATTACCTTCATGCAAAAGACTACAGCGTAACGAATAAACTGTTTCTGCGGGAATGTTTGCATTTGGCACATATTTCTTATACCAATCGGTATAACGCTTCTTCGTTCCGCTATTCGGATATTCTGCTTTTCCGCAAACATCAGGAAGCGTCAAAGCGGCAGTTAGCGCAGTAAGATACAATTTGTTATTAAGAGCAATATTAATTTCATTTATCAATTTATCAATCATTGCTTATTAACTCCCAAGAATTGAAATGTTACGCTGCCGGATAAGTGTTATAAACATATTCAAAAATTTGATTTCGGTATGTAGATACTGCCGCATCATCATAAGAATCCGGTAGCTCTTCCCATAGCAAATCACGAATCATAACACTTATAATAGATTGAGTTTCTTCCTTATCACGCCAATGGTCAAGTTCACGAATTTTGGCTTTGATTTTTGCAAGCATTGTTTGTGCAAGTTTTTTGACTTTTTTAATTTCTTCCTTGCTCAATGAGTCTTTTATCAGCAAATCAAACATGGTGAGTTCTTCGTCTGAATCAAATCCTTCACGAACATACCGCTTTTGCTCATCATCAAGTTCGCTGACAAAATTCATCAAATTTTCAAATATGATTGCAATTTCATCTTTTTTGTTTTCTTTATTATACGCATCAACAATTTCCTGATATCGTTCGTAATAGTTAATACGCAATGGATTGTTGCTAAGCATACGGGCCAAGCGTTCTTCAACAACGTCTTGCAAGTCTTTGAACATCAGGTTTCTGTTCTTGGCTTTTTCAAATTCTTTACGAAGCCTGTCAAAGTCAATATTGCTGATGTCAAACTTTCTGCTTTCTTCATCGCCCGGATTTTTCGTAACATCCACATAAGAACTTACTATTTCGTTTAACTGTGCCATTAACGCAGAATTATCGGCGTGTTTACGCTTTTCTTGCAATTGTTCGTAAACAGCGCTGATCGCATTTTTATAATGCACCGTTTCAGCTGATACTTCTTTTCTTTCAATATATTTAAAACAACGGAATAATTCTCTTGCTTGAATTTCAAAACGCTGTTTAACCTCAGTTGATGTGCATATAGCATTTGCACCAGCCGCTACAAGAGCCAATTTTTCAAAATCTGTTGCTTCAACAAGAGATTTTAAGGCAAATCCATGCTCACCCATATACTTATCAATAGAATTTATAGTGTCAAGCACTTTTTTAATAAGTTCTTCTTTATCGGGTGCAGGATTATTCGGAATGTCGCTATTTTTACTTTTGGTATAATCAGCAAGAGCTTCTCGCAAAGCTTTAACAACACCGATATAATCTATAATCAGTCCGTTGCTTTTGCCGTCACAAACGCGGTTTGCACGAGCAATTGTTTGCATCAGGGTATGTGCTTTTAACGGTTTGTCCAAATAGATGTTGGCAAGCGATTTTACATCAAAACCGGTCAGCCACATAGCGCAGACAAAAACAATACGGAACGGATTGTTAGAATCTTTAAATTCTTTATCAAGTTCCCGTTTTTCCATCTTTTCACGGTGAGGGACAATATCCAACCCCCAGTTTTGGAAAGTCTTGATTTCGTTTTGCTCTTGGCTTACGACAACCGCCATTTCGGTTTCTTTCATCCACTTTAATTTGCGGTTGAGTTCCTGATTTTCCTGTTGAGATGCCGTTTGAAGATTGCGTTCAAGTTCTTCAATCTTTAATTTCCAATATTTTTGGGCAAGGTTATACATACGAACACAAGTCACCTTGTTTACGCAAACAAACATCGCTTTACCCGTAGTCCAGAGTTCAGAGTAATGCTCAACAAAATCTTTTGCTATGGTATCAAGACGGGGTTCAGCAGTAATGATATGTATGTCTTTGCTTAATTCCAGTTCGAGTTTTGCCTGCTCGTTTATATCAAGGTCGGCCTGTTCAACGGC
>CACZQX010000297.1 GCA_902783445.1 uncultured Lachnospiraceae bacterium | reverse complement strand
TCGGAAGATTTTGAGGATTTGGAACTTTGGTATCCCGTTCATCGCCTGCGGGAAGCCGGCTATCATGTGGATGTGGTCGGCGAAAAAGCCCATCATGTGTATCACGGCAAATATGGTGTACCCTGTGAGTCGGATATGGTTTTTGACGATGTTAATCCCGAGGATTATGTCGGTATTCTGGTTCCTGGCGGATGGGCGCCGGACAAGCTCAGACGCTTTCCGGCAGTCACGCAGATGGTGAGGGATTTTAACGACGCGGGTAAACCCATCGGTGAAATCTGCCACGCGGGTTGGGTGCTCATTTCCGCCGGTATTTTAGGCGGCCGACACGTCACCAGCACACCGGGCATTCGCGATGATATGACCAACGCCGGCGCTGTGTGGATGGATCACGCGGCCATTGTTAGTGGAAACATTGTCTCTGCCCGACGTCCGCCGGATCTGCCCCAATATATGAAGGCTTATCTGGACGCGCTTAATGGGATTTTTCCCGAAGACGGAGAATATACCGTTTATGATGATTAATTGCACACCAATGTCATTTAATACCTATGCTTCCACTTCGCCAGCACAATGTCCGCCTATGTTTGCTGCCCTGATTAAATCGGATAAACAGCAATATATAAAGGATTTTCTGGTTGGAAAATGGATATCTTTAATGTAAAGCGGTTAAATAAAAAGTTAAAAGGAGATTTGTATCATGGGATTATTTGATATTTTCGGCAAGAAAGATAAAAAAAGAAATGGCATTACTTCACAAAACGAGAATAATACTAAAGAAACAGTGCTGAAAAAAACAGCCAAGTCTGCACCTAATCCCCAAGAAAGAATGCAAGCGGTAGCAGGGATAACTGACCAAGAATTTTTGTATGAAATTGCCGTAAACGATAATGATTTCGGAGTTGGCAAAGCTGCGGTAGAGCGCCTTACAAAGCAGGAATATTTAACTGCTGTCGGCAAGGATAACGCTGCCCATGACTGGCGATGTAGAAAAGCGGCTATTATTCGTATGACCGATAAAACAGCTTTACAACACATTATAGACAATGAAAAAGATCTTACCATAAATTGCGCAGCAAAAGACAGAATTAAAGAGCTTTCTTGATATCACGAAGGAATTAAGATATGTGAACAATGGTTTAAAATCGGTATAGAAGGAATAATTATGAGCAATATGTGTTACTTTGAAGTTCCGTATACTTGCAAATGTGAGAAGTGCGGTAAAGAAATGTCGGGAACTATTAGAAGAGGACCACTTCAAGTTGGCGGCAAAGTATTATCTACGGGTTTGCAGGCAGGAGTAAATAGTGCAGAGATGAAATTTTCTAAAAAACTGATTGAGAGTGATATTGAAAACGGGACAGCAAAATCATTTACAGCAAGTTTACATACTTGCACTTCCTGTTGTGTCAGACAATCTTGGGTTCCTATGGCGAAACCTAAAAAGCCATCATACATAAGTTTATATATTGCGGGGTTAATAGTTTTTCCATTAATTTCATTACTAATATGGGCAATAGGTTTCTTTGATAAGATTGTTCCATTTATAATTTTAATGGCTATTGGAGTATTCCTTGGTATTTTCTTGCCTTATTATTATCAAAAGAAATACAAATCAAAGGAAATGGAAAGATATAAAGAATTACTTATTGAATACGATAAATACAAGGAAGACATGAAGGATAGAACTACTCATAACAAACCTGAAATTAATTGGAGTTTAGCAAGACAAATACCTATAAAATAGGAGAAAAAATGATAGTTGAATTTAATTGTATGAACTTTTCGTGTCATCATCTTGTGGTTGCAGAAAATGAGATAAGAATTAGCGGCTTGTCAATTCCAATCTCGTCCATACAGGATGTGGTGCTTTTCCCGATTTCCGTTAACTTGCGAGGACTTGGCGGATGCATTAAATTCGTTACGGAGGACAAGTCTGAATTGCCGGTTTTAAATTCCAAGCGTGGATGGGATGTTGTCTGTAACGGTGAGGCTCTTTCTGGCATGGATATTGCTAGGGGAAATTGTTTTTGGTTTGGAGGAGATTACAGCGAAAATGGATGGGCGCAACAGAATAAAAAGGCGGAGGAGATTGTTGTCTTGGTTAAGGGTCTGTTGCCGGGGTGAAAAGGAATAAAAAAGTTTACTCGTTTCGGGTTTCAGGGCATATCCTTAACGAGATTTTACCGTTTGTGGATACAAGCAATCTGCTCGCTAGTGCACGACGCGAAAATTTTTGTAAATAAAAAAGGCGTAGCAGTCGGATTTAATATTCGAAAGCTGTGCCTTTTTATCATTTGTAAATCACTTCCGCATTAACAATCTCTATTGCTCGATTACGGATGGTGTTAATATTTTGAACTCACAAAATCGGGTTTTCTGCATTAAGTTTTTCGTTGATTTTTCTTTTTTGGCAAGTGAATTTGCTATTTCTTCTTACTTTTTTCCCTATATATTTTTGCGGGTTTTGCCGATAATGTTTGCGAGCAATATAAAATCAAAAGGGATTTTAACTAACAAGCTTTCCTCATTCCCGGATTAAACCAAAAACCGCTCAAACCATTCGGCTTGAGCGGTTATTTCAATTTGTTTTCTATCAGTCATTACCCGGATAGCGCAGAGCGTAGTCCCAAGGGAAGCTGTAGTAGGCATGCACCCAGGCTTCCTGTCCGCTGGAATCGCCGGAGACGCCGTCATAGTCGGAACTGAATTCCGCCACCTGACCGCCGCCGATATAGAGCGCGGCGTGGGAGGATTCGTTAATCAAGATGTCGCCGGCGGCAAGTTC
>CACZQX010000296.1 GCA_902783445.1 uncultured Lachnospiraceae bacterium | reverse complement strand
TGGGGCGGCGGCTGGCTTTCCGAAATGGGATTCCACGATTTTGCGGGCTCATGCGCAATCCACATGGTTGGCGGACTTTCAGCTATAGTGGGTGCTAAAATCCTCGGACCTCGTATCGGCAAATTTACAAAAGACGATGATGGAAAAATCATTAAAATCAATGCTTTTCCGGGCCATAACTTAGCTCTCGGCGCCCTTGGTGTATTCATCCTTTGGCTTGGTTGGTACGGCTTCAACGGTGCGGCAGCAACTAGCGTGGAACAGCTTTCATCAATATTTGTAACAACAACAATCGCGCCTGCTGTAGCAACAGTGGTATGTATGGTATTTACATGGCTAAGATATAAAAAGCCCGACGTTTCAATGTGTTTGAACGCATCACTTGCAGGTCTTGTGGCAATCACCGCAGGCTGTGACGTGGTAGATGCATTCGGTGCAATCATAATCGGTGCTGTAGCCGGCGTACTTGTAGTATTCGGCGTATGGCTCCTAGATTACAAACTCAGAATCGACGATCCTGTAGGTGCCGTAGCGGTTCACGCATTCAACGGTATCTGGGGAACAATCGCAGTTGGTCTTTTTGCAACAACAACAGCACCGGGAAATGACACACTTACAGGTCTTTTTTACGGCGGAGGTGCAGGACTTTTCGGAATCCAATGGTTAGGCGTACTTACAGTAGCCGTTTGGACACTTGTAACAATTACAATCACATTTGTGATTATTAAAAAGACTATAGGTCTTCGTGCATCGGAAGAAGAAGAAATCATCGGTCTCGATCAGACTGAACACGGTCTTCCTTCAGCATATGCAGGCTTCAGTATGATGGATGTTTCTACAACAATGATGGTGGAAGCAAACGAAAACACAGATCTTGGAGCACCTGATTATGACACGGCTCCGCAGTATAAGAAAGATACATCAGTTAAAGTTGTTAACTTCAAAACACCTGAAAGCACTATGTACAAAGTTGTTATCATCGCAAAACTTGCAAGATATGACAAACTTCGTAAAGCTCTTAACGAAGCGGGTGTAACGGGTATGACCGTTACTCAGGTAATGGGCTGCGGCATCCAAAAAGGAGCCGGCGACATGTATCGTGGTGTTGAAGTGGATGCAACCCTTCTTCCAAAAGTTAAGGTAGAAGTTGTAATAACAAAAGTGCCTGTGGAAAGAATAATTGCCGCAGCAAAGAAAGCACTTTATACAGGACATATCGGCGATGGCAAAATCTTTATCTATCCTGTTGAAAAGGTTGTAAAAATCAGAACGGGAGAAGAGGATGTGGAAGCATTACAAGATGTAGAGTAATTAATGAGCTAAGCTGTCAGCGAAAGCTGACTGAATGCTTGGCTCAAAAAAGCTTACAAGTTAAATCAATATATGACAAAGTCAGAAACCCCGGAAAATGCTTCGGGGTTTCTGACTTTGTTTGTAAAATTTATTTTTGTAAAAATTTTTGAATTATCTATGCAGCATCCGGAGTAACATTTGCAGCATCAAGATTTTCAATAGGGAATGGGTTAGGCTTTGTATCCGAAGTCTTAACCACATTATCGCCATAGATTGTCAGCCAGTCATTTTTCATGGAAATAGCTGTCCAGCCGTATTGCTCGCACATTCCGTACATTTTATCGGCAGATTTTTGATTGCCGTATTCTCTTTCCAAATCATCACAACAAAGCATAAATGCCGCGCTCTTATATTCGTTGTTTGATGTGACATATTCGGCCATACTCTGATCTCCTGAGGAATTTCCGAAGGAAAGAACAGGCTGCACACCGATTTCTCGGCGAATTGCGGATACTTTGTTCATTTTAAGATTTTTAATCAAAAAGTCGCCGCCAAGAACAGTTTCATCGTCAGAGCTAAATTGATAGGTGAGACCGTCTTCACCGTTTTGGTTTGTAGCCGCTATGGACTCATCCGATCCGATTAATTGATTCATAGGAAGGTCTATAGCGCCGCCGTCCTTTATTAATCCTCTTACGATAAATCTGTCTGTACCGCTAACAATATATACCTTAAAATCGTTGGCCTTCAAATAATCAACAACCTGAACCATTGGTTTGTAGAAAGACTCGCCTCTGGTCATGTTTTCGTAGCCCGGTGCGGGCATCTCGCGGAAAGCTTTTACATAATCCTCGAATTCATCCACGCTCATGCCTTTAAAAGCCGAAGCTACGGCTTGTCCGTGAGCTATAAGAAGTTCATCGAAAGAACCACCATTTAACATAGTGTCATAAAAACGTCTTGCAAGATCTTTTTCAAAATCGCTTGCTTTGTCCCTGTAACTTTCGTCTTCCAAAATCCTATACATATACATGCTGCAATCAAAATATGTCGGATTTGTTTCGCTGCAAAGTGTTCCGTCCATATCAAATACGGCAATTCTTCGCTCAACAGGAATGAAGTCTTTACTTTCCTCATCTGTAATAGACTCCACATAAGAAATTAATTCCTGCTTTGCCTTGGCATCATCATTCCAAAGACTTAGCATTTCCTCGCCTGACACTTGTTTTGTCTCGCCCGATGTTTGCCCACCAAGGCTTTTTACGGCCATAATAATGCATAAAACGACTATAACCCCTATTGCCGCAATGGCAACATACATCCAAGCTGATATTTTCTTTTTATCCATACACTCCTCCTTGATGAATAGGGCAGTTATTTGCCCAAACTTGCCATAAAATAACAATCTGTTATTTTTTGTTCCCATGAAATAATTGTATCATAAATAGCATGTTTTGTTGTATAATAGTTTTTGCTATAATTATTTGATAAGACTAGAGTGTAATTTTGTATAATAAAGAAACGGAGAATTAAAATGTTACTTGTATCTACAGCCCTGGAATTGGGCTTAATCAGCGCATTAACCGTGCTTGCCTTGTATCTTAGCTATACAATGCTTGATATATGCGATTTGTCAACAGACGGATGTTTCACCCTGGGTGCGGCGGTAGGGGCTATCGTTGCCATTTCGGGACATCCTTATTTATCAATAATTGCTGCAATGGGGGCCGGAGTACTGTCCGGATTTATTACCGCATTTTTGCAAACAAAGCTTGGAGTTAACAGCCTGCTTGCAGGAATTATCGTAAATACCGGTCTTTACTCCATAAACATTGCGGTAATGAACAATACCTCGCTTTTGAATATGAACAATACAGACACCATATTCACCAAGTTTAAGTCATTGCTTGAAAACACATTTCTTGTCGGCAGTTACAAACTTGTGGTGGCGGTCATTTTTGTTGCATTGGTTCTTATTTTGCTTACATTGTTCCTTAAGACACGTATGGGACTTGCAATCCGCGCAACGGGCAACAACCCTGATATGGTGCGTTCTTCATCAATCAATACAACGGTAATCATCATTATCGGTTTGTGTATTTCAAACGCAATCACGGCACTTTCGGGTTGCCTGCTTGCCCAATATAACAAATCGGTTAATATAGACATAGGTACGGGTATGGTTACAATTGCCCTTGCATCACTTCTTATAGGATATTTATTCTTTAAGAGACGCGGTGTGGGACTTCGTGCGGTCGGTGCAATAATAGGCGCAATAATCTTCAGAGCCGTTTACACATTGGCACTTCAGATAAATATGCCTGCCCACATGCTTAAACTTATTTCATCCATAATTGTAGTTATCGCTATTGCCGGTCCTTATCTTTACGAGAAGTTCATGGCAAGCGCAAGACGCAGAAGGGAGATGAGATAATGCTTGAGATTACAAATATTTCAAAAACCTTCAATCCTGGTTCGGTAAACGAAAAGCTTGCGATAGATAATTTGAGTCTAACGGTAAATGACGGAGATTTTATTACTATTATCGGTTCTAACGGTGCCGGTAAATCAACACTTTTCAATGCAATTTCCGGTGTGTTTATTACGGACAAGGGCAAGATTGTCCTTGATGATATGGATATAACTCTTATGGCTGAGCATAAAAGATCGCGCTTTATAGGCCGTCTTTTTCAGGATCCCATGAAGGGCAGCGCTCCGGGCATGAGCATAGAGGAAAACTTATATCTGGCTGCCGGAAGCGGCGGCTGGTTAGGTCACATCACCGAAAAAGACAGAAAAGATTTCAGAGATCGTTTGGCTCTTCTGGATATGGGACTGGAAAACAGAATGAAAAATCCTGTGGGACTTTTATCCGGCGGCCAGCGCCAGGCACTTACTCTTATGATGGCAACATTTAATCCGCCAAAGATTTTGCTTCTTGATGAGCATACGGCAGCTTTGGATCCGAAAACAGCAGAAAAAGTTTTGGAAATAACCGACAATATTGTTAAAAAGAACAATATTACCTGCCTTATGATTACCCATAATATGGAGTCGGCTTTATCAATGGGTAACCGAACCATTATGATGAACAGCGGCAAGGTTATTTACGATGTTGCCGGCGAAAAGAGGCAGAACGAAACGGTGGAATCTCTTATAGAAAAATTCAAGGACGAAGCAGGCAAATACCTTGCATCTGATGAAATGTTGCTAAAAGGGAACAAATAAACAATAACAGTTATAGGAAGAGGCAATGCACGAAGAGGTGCATTTGCCTCTTTTCATATACAAAAACTACGAGGAAAGGTTGAAAAAGCATTGGGCAAGCTTGTTTGCGTGTACGTTAACTTTTTCTTGACACGGCTATTTTACTGAAATATAATCAGATTATAGTAACAATTCGAGATGAAAAAGGAGAATGGCTTATGAATCAGGCTTTTAACCCGTATTTACCGCTTAATGAATATGTTCCGGATGCAGAACCGCATGTTTTCGGAGATAGGATATATGTTTACGGCTCTCACGACAAAACAGGCGCAAAAGCATATTGTGAAGAAGATTATGTTGTCTGGTCGGCGGATGTTAATAATCTGTCAGAGTGGAGATGTGAGGGTATCAGTTACAGAAAGAATCAGGATCCTTCAAACAAAGACGGCAAAATGCAGCTTTGGGCACCCGATGTATGTAAAGGCACAGACGGAAGATATTATCTGTACTACTGTTTTGCTTTTTACAATGAAATCGGTGTAGCGGTAAGCGACAGTCCTGCGGGCCCTTTTGAGTTTTACGGTCATGTAAAATATCCCGATGACTTACATGGGGGAAAAGTTATGGACGATCATACTCCTTTCGACCCGGCGGTGTTTGTGGACGATGATGGTCAGGCGTATTTATTTTGGGGATTTTCACCCGCACTTGAAAGAAAAATTGAAGTGCCGAACCTTAGCGAAGAAGAATTAAAGAAGTTGCCTCCGGAAGAAAGAGAAGTGATCGAAACTATAAAAAACGCCCACTTTGAGCCATATTCTCAGGTTGCGAAACTAAGTTCCGACATGATGACTTTAAAAGAAGAGCCGCGCAACATGATTCCAAACGGTGAAATGGCAATAGGAACAGACTTTGAAGAACATGGCTTTTTTGAAGCATCGTCCCTTAGAAAAATAGGCAAAAAATATTACTTTGTATACAGTTCCAATAAGAGTCATGAGCTTTGCTATGCTATTTCCGACAAGCCCGACAGGGACTTTAAATATGGTGGAATAATCATATCAAACGGTGATATTGCCTATAAGGGTAATGAATTTCCTACATATACACTTAGTAACAATCATGGCGGTATAGAAAAAATAGGTGAAAAATATTATATTTTTTACCACAGATGCACCGAAGGAAGCGAGTTTTCAAGACAAGGATGCGCAGAACAGATAGAGATTGCCGACGATGGCAGTATTAAACAGGCAGAGATGACAAGCTGCGGATTGAATGATACTGCTTTAAAGGCAAAAGGTATATATCCTGCTTCCATAGCTTGTAATATAACCTGCAAAAAGACTTCAAAAGAGATTGATTTCATAAATCCGCTTGTAAAGAAAACCACAAGAGTAAGCAACGAGGCTAACGTATCTCTTATTGATGACATTGAGGACGGAAGCGTTATAGGATATAAATATTTCGATTTTGATAATATATCTAAAATTCTTGTGGAGATTAGAGGGAATTTTAAAGGATATATAAGTGCTGAAATAGAAAATGCAGCGAAAGCCGAAGAAAAAATAAATATTAATACTCCTTACTTTGAATTGATTTGCTTGGATATTAAAGCAACGGGAAGCAATAGATACCTCAAGCTTGGTTTTAAAGGAGAGGGAAGTTTGCAGATGAAAAGCATTGGCTTTATGTAAACCAAACATTATTTATTAAAAGGAAAAGCATATGATAAAAAAAGATATTATACATGATATAGAAGCCGCAAAAACTTCTCTTGGAATAGAACTTGGCTCCACAAGAATAAAGGCGTGCCTTCTGGATTCGAAAAATACAATAATAGCAAGCGGAGAGCATGCCTGGGAAAACAGGCTCGAAAACGGCATATGGACCTACCACATCGAAGATATTACAGATGGCCTTAAAGCCTGCTACAAATCTCTTAAAGATGAGGTTATGGATAAATACGGCATTACCCTAAAGCATATAGGAAGCATTGGCATATCCGCCATGATGCACGGATATCTGGCGTTGGATGAATCCGGAAAGCTTCTTGTGCCGTTCAGGACATGGAGAAATACCATTACGAAAGAGGCGGCGGATATACTTACAAGGCTTTTTAATTTTAATATTCCTCAAAGATGGAGTATAGCACATTTGTATCAGGCCATATTGAATAAAGAAGAGCATGTGGGAAAAATCAAATATTTAACCACCCTCGCGGGATACATTCATTACATACTCAGCGATGAATTTGTAATAGGAATAGGTGATGCATCGGGAATGTTTCCTATTGATTCCGCAATTAAAGACTTTGATAAAAATAAATCGGACGAGTTTGACAAGCTCATTTCAGACAGGTCTTATGAATGGAAGCTTAAAAATATTTTGCCAAAAGTGCTTGTTGCAGGTAAGGAGGCCGGAAAACTAACATCAAAAGGAGCTAAGATTCTGGATCCGGCAGGTGATTTGATGGTCGGAGCGGTCCTTGCCCCGCCGGAGGGAGATGCCGGCACCGGAATGGTTGCAACCAATGCCGTAAAAGTCGGCACGGGAAATGTTTCGGCCGGAACTTCCGATTTTGCAATGATTGTAGTAGACAAACAATTGGGGGTTCACAGAGAAATAGATATGGTAACGACACCCGACGGATTGCCTGTTGCCATGGTACATTGCAATAACTGTACTTCCGACATAAACGCCTGGGTAAATTTGTTTTTGGAATTTGCAAATGAAATGGGAATTGAGCTTAATCCGCAGGAAGTATACAAAAAGCTTTTCACAAAAGCATTGGAGGGAGATAAGTCGGGTGGCGGTTTATTATCCTATAACTATTTTTCGGGAGAGGGAGTAACGGATTTTAACGCGGGCAGACCTGTATTTATAAGAAAGCCCGATAGTGAGCTAAGCCTTGCAAATTTTATGAGAAATCATCTTATGTCAGCCCTTGCGACGCTTAAAATAGGCATGGATATTCTTACACACGACGAAAAGGTAAAGATAGACAAATTATGCGCCCATGGCGGATTTTTTAAAACACCGCTTGCGGGAGGCAGGATTTTGGCTTCAGCTGTCGATACTGATGTTGTGATTGCAGATGGCGCAGGTGAAGGCGGAGCATACGGCATGGCTGTGCTTGCGGGTTTTGTATCTAAGCGGGGAGAAATGGAATTGGCGGAATATCTGGATAAAAAGGTGTTTTCGGACATAAAAACCCAAATTATTAATCCCGAAAGGGAGGATGTTGAGGGCTTCAATAAATATCTGGAAAATTATAAAAAAGCACTGGGTGTCGAAACAGAAGCAATAAAGAGTTTTTGACAAAAACATAAGGAGTAGGAATGATTCATGCTTGAAGAATTAAAAAAAGAAGTATATCAGGCAAATTTACTGTTACCAAAATACGGACTTGTAATATTTACATGGGGAAATGTATCTGCCATAGACAGAGAAAAAGGACTAATGGTAATAAAACCCTCGGGAGTTGAGTATGACAAACTTAAAGCCGAGGATATGGTTGTTGTGGATATTGAAAGCGGCGAAAGAATAGAGGGAGAGCTTAATCCATCTTCGGATACGGCTACTCACATAGAACTATACAAGGCATTCCGTGACATAGGTGGCATAGTTCATACTCATAGCAAATGGGCAACAAGCTTTGCTCAAGCAGGGGTGGATATTGAAGCATACGGCACAACTCACGCCGATTATTTTTACGGCAGCATACCATGTACAAGAAAAATGACTGCGGAAGAAATTGCCGGTGAGTATGAGAAAGAAACGGGAAAGGTTATTGTCGAAACCTTTAAAGAAAAAGGATTAAAGGCAAGCGAAGTTCCCGCTGTGCTTGTACATTCTCACGGTCCTTTCAGCTGGGGTACAGATTCATATAATGCAGTGCACAATGCAAAAGTTTTGGAAGAATTGGCATTTATGAACTATCATGCCAAAATGATAAATCCAAATATGGGACAAATGCAAAAGGAATTGATGGACAAGCATTTCCTTAGAAAGCACGGAGAGAATGCTTATTACGGGCAAATTAAATAAAAATGGATTCAGAGGTAGTATTATGGCAACAATTCATGAGATTGCAAAGCGTGCCGGAGTGTCCATAGGAACTGTGGACAGGGTTCTTCACAACAGAGGGCGCGTTAAAGAAGATACCAAATTAAAAATAGAAAAAGCCATGGACGACCTTGGATATAAGCCGAACAAGGTGGCCCAGGGCTTGGCGGTCAGAAAAAAGAAACTTAAATTTTTGTTTATGATAACAAAGACAAAATATAATCCGTTTTTTAAGGATGTTAAAGAAAGCGCTGTAAAAAAAGCAAAAGAGTTGGAATCTTACGGAGTTAAAACGGATATTATAACTTATCCGGAAAATGCGGACGAAGAGAAAGTCTTGATGGAAAGGCTTAAGAAAAAAATATGCGACTATGACGGTGCCTGCATTATGAGCCGTGTAAGTAAAATTAACAAGCTTATTTTGGATAGAAGTAAAAAAAATAAGATGCCTGTGGTTTATTACAATACAAGAGATGACAAAAACAGCGCTTTTTCCTATGTAGGATGTGATTACGTGGCAGCAGGCAAAATGGCAGCAGGGCTTTGTGCGCTTCTTGCGGGAAAAGATGCAAATGTATGTATATTTTCCGAAGAAAATGATATTAAAGAAAGTCATGTAAAAAGGCTTGAAGGATTTAAAGAAGAAATAAAAGAAAAATACCCGACTATGAAAATCATTTCGGAGTATAACATAACGGGGGAAAGACAAAAAGACAAAAAAAGTGTGGATGATATGATGAAAATAAATGGCGAAAACAAAATCGTCTATATCATTAATCCAAGAGATTACGGCATTTGTAAGATTATCGGTATGAAAGACAAGGAAAGAAAGATTCCTATCATAACCAACGATTTGGTTGAAGTTCAATATGAATTGTTTGAAAAGGGTATCATAAGCGCAACCATTTGTCAGGAGCCGGAAAAGCAAGGGGACATGCCGCTTGGTATTTTATTTGATTACTTCGCTTACGGTAAAAATCCGGAGCCGGTAAATTATACAAAACTGGAGATTAAAATCAGTCAAAGTCTTTATACAAGTTAATGCTGTAATTGGTGCAAAAACTATGTTGCATTAAGATAAAAATTGGGGATTGGAAATAAAAGGAGAAGCCGCGAATATGAACTATTTAATAGGAATTGATGTGGGAACATCATCAACAAAGGCCATACTTATAGATGAAAACGGGAAAGTTATGTTAACCGAGTCCGAAAAATATCCTATGTATCAGCCTCATAACGGTTGGGCGGAGCAAAAACCGGAGGATTGGAAGAAATCAGCATTTACGGTCATTAAAAGACTTGTTAAAAACAGCAAGCTAAAAAGTTCGGACATTAAGGCCATCGGTCTTACGGGACAGATGCACGGTCTCGTTATGTTGGATGAAAACGGCAGTGTTTTAATGCCTTCAATCATTTGGTGCGATCAAAGAACCGAAAAAGAAGTAGATGAAATGCTGGATGTCTTTCCAAAGAAAAAATGGATAAATATCACGGCAAATCCGCCTCTCACGGGTTGGACTTTGGCAAAGATTTTATGGGTAAGAAACAACAGACCGGAAATATATGAGAAATGTCGACATATTCTTTTGCCGAAGGATTATATAAGATACGAGCTTACAGGTGTTTTTGCAACGGATGTTTCGGACGCAAGCGGAATGCAGCTTATGGATATAAGAAGGCGCGACTGGTCAGACGAGATTTTAAATAGATTTAAAATCGATGAAAAAATGCTTGGAAAGATGCATGAATCCTTTGAAGTTACGGGCAGTTTGAAAGCAGATATTGCCAAAGAACTGGGCCTTTCAAAAGATACTCTTGTGGTTGCGGGTGCCGGAGATAATGCGGCAGCAGCCGTGGGGCTTGGAGTTGTTAAAAAGAACAGAGGCTTTATTAGCATAGGAACGTCAGGGGTGGTATTCGTGCATACCGATAATCCAATCGTGGACATGGGCGGACGCGTACATACCTGCTGTCATGCGGTGCCGGGGGCTTGGCATGTAATGGGCGTAACACAGGCAGCCGGTCAATCTCTTAAGTGGCTGCGAAAAGAAATAATTTCCCTGGGAGATTATGATTTGATGAATGAATATGTGGAAGAAATCCCGGTAGGAGCGGATAAGCTTATATATTTGCCTTATCTTATGGGAGAGAGAACACCCCATCTCGATCCAAATTTGCGAGGTGTTTTCTTCGGACTTTCGGGAATTCATTCCAAAAAGCATATGTTGCGCGCTGCCATGGAAGGAGTTGCTTATTCCTTCAGAGATTGCAAAGAAGTGTTATCACAAATGGGGATAAACACAGACGAAATGCTTATTTGCGGCGGAGGAGCCAAAAATAACATCTGGTGCGAGATAGTAGCCGACAATTATAAATCGATTTTAAAGAAGCCGGAAAGCGAAGAAGGTCCGGCAATGGGAGCGGCCATACTTGCAGGTGTTGGAAGCGGAGTTTTTGAAAGCCTGGAAAAGGCATGCGAAAGAATCGTAAAAATCAAAGAAGAGATATCATACAACAAGGATAATGCCGTGATATACGACGATTATTATAAATTATATAAAAAGTTGCATGACGATTTGAAAGAGGATTTTGATCTTTTAGCCGGCCTTTAATCCGGTATTAAAAATGTAAGGTCCAATTTAAGAAATAATATAAGGCAACAAATACCCAACAAATCAATGAAAGAAAACGAGGTGCAAAATATGAATAACATAGCAAAAGTAAAAATAGGAATAGTAGCCGTAAGTCGTGATTGTTTTCCTGCGGAACTGGCAATCAACAGAAGAAAGGCTTTGGTGGAAAGTTATAAGAAATATTATAATGCCGAGGATATTTACGAATGTCCCGTCTGTATAATAGAATCCGAAATCGACATGGTGAATGCCTTAAAGGATATAAAGGATAATGATTGCAACGCACTTTGTGTATTTTTGGGTAACTTCGGTCCCGAGATTTCGGAAAGCCTCCTTGCAAAGCATTTTGATGGGCCGGTTATGTTTGTTGCCGCAGCGGAAGAATCGGAAAATGACTTATCGGACGGACGTGGCGATGCATATTGCGGAATGTTAAATGCAAGTTATAATCTTAAACTTCGCGGTGTTAAGGCCTACATTCCTGAATATCCGGTGGGAGATGCCAATGACTGTGCCCGCATGATTAATGAATTTTTGCCTATTGCAAGAGCGCTTGTGGGGCTTTCTAAGCTTAAAGTCATTTCATTCGGACCGAGACCAAGCAATTTCCTTGCTTGCAATGCACCTATTAAACAGCTTTACAATATGGGTGTTGAGATAGAGGAAAACTCGGAACTTGATTTGTTTGAGGCTTTTAACAAACACGAAGGCGATGCACGAATTCCGGACATTGTAAAGGATATGGAAAAAGAGCTTGGCGAGGGCAATAAAAAGCCTGAAATTCTTGAAAAACTTGCAAGATACGAGCTTACATTACTTGACTGGATAGAAGAGCATAAGGGCTACAGAGAATATGTAACCATAGCGGGAAAATGCTGGCCGGCATTCCAAACCATGTTTGGCTTTGTTCCGTGTTATGTAAACTCAAGACTTACGGGCCGCGGTATTCCGGTATCATGTGAAGTGGATATTTATGGTGCATTAAGCGAATTTATAGGTGCTTGCGTTACGGAAGATGTTGTTACGCTTTTGGACATCAACAATTCTGTACCAAAAGACATGTATGAAAACAGCATAAAAGGCAAGTTTGATTATAGTCATTCGGATACGTTTATGGGCTTCCATTGCGGAAATACTTGCTCATCAAAACTTCTTAATCCGGTTATGAAATATCAGAAGATTATGGCAAGAAATTTGCCGATAGAGGTTACAAAAGGAACATTGGAAGGTGACATTGTTCCGGGTGATATTACCTTTTATCGCTTGCAGTCAACTGCCGATAACAAACTTAGAGCATATGTGGCCGAAGGTGAGGTATTGCCTGTGGCTACAAAATCATTTGGCGGTATCGGCGTGTTTGCAATAAAGGAGATGGGAAGATTTTACAGACATGTGCTGATTGAAAATGCTTTTCCGCATCATGGCGCTGTAGCTTTCGGACACTTCGGAAAGGCTTTGTTTGAAGTCTTTAAATACTTGGGTGTGGAAGATATAGGCTATAATCATGCCAAGTCTTTGCCATATCCGACGGAAAATCCTTTTAAATAAAAAGTTTGCCCCTGCAAAAATCGGTTAAATAACCATATTTTTGCAGGGGCTGATTTTAGGTTTTTTAAATCTATTTATTGTTTTTATATCTTAGAAATTTTTCTTTTTGCTGCAACCAGCGCAATTCCAGCAGCTAAGCAGGCAAGAGTAACATATAAGCCAATGTGGTTAATGTCTGCTGTTGACGGTGTCGGAGCAGATACAGTAAAAGTTAATTCGGAAAATCCCGTGGTGGATTGGATTCTTACGGTATGTTCACCATTATCCAAAGTCGCCATAAACTCAGGGCTAAAGGATACGTAAGTAGAGCCTTCCCAAACACGTATGCTTCCGCCACCAACCGCGGCATGTGTCATAACGCCGTTCTCATCGGTACTGATGTATTCGCCGAATACAGATTTTCCATCAATCATAATATCCAACAATTCCGACAATGGTAAAGGCGAGCTGATGGTAAACCAATTGCCGCTACCTTCCGCATAATAAGTTGTTTCCGGCGGATTTATCTCAACGGGTGTATTTTCGCCTGTGTTGAGGGCTGTAACACCCGTATGGAAGATGTTACCATTTCCGGAAAGCATGTAGTAGTAGGAAACGATGCCGTATAAGGCGTTTATGCAAAATTCATTGTAGTCATCGCTTTCTCCCGAAGGATTTATAAATTCGGCATTGCCTTGGTACAAGCTCATTAGGCCGCTATACAGCTTGTTTGCCATATCGCTTTTGCCGTAAACAGAGGCAGTCATAAGAGAAACGCCCGTATCTATGGTGGTTTCCTTACCGGTGTAATCTTTCATTAAGTTATTCTCGCTAATGGAAGCTTCGGCTGTTAAAAAGGCGTTATTAATTGCTTCGCCTACAGTTGCTGTCGTTTGAGGCTCATCATCTTCTGATGTATCATATATTTTTTCGATATTTGTGGATGTATATAGTCCCAAAATACAATTCATGTAAAATTGTGCACTGTTATCCCAGTTACTGAACGTGAATGTTGGTCCGAAAATGGTTTTGGTTAATATCAGATGTTGGTCTCCGAGGTCTTTAGTACCAAACATATAATCTTTTCTATTTCCAATATAATTGTTTAAACCATTAACAATTTCCGTAGCTTTTTCGGAGGATAAACATAGCTCGTTGTAAACGAAATAATAATCCTGATTCAGCTTGTAATTATCTTCAAGGAAACTACCGCAGTAACGCTTATAATTCGTATTTTTCATATAATAGTATGTTGATGTTTTGTTTTTTATATAATTTGACATTATATACCGGTCCAAGTCATTGTAACAGTTGGCAATATTTGGGTATGAGTCTTTGTATTG
>CACZQX010000295.1 GCA_902783445.1 uncultured Lachnospiraceae bacterium | reverse complement strand
GGGCTCTGAATATGCGTCCATTCAGCTGCTTTACCTTAAAGGAAGAGTCTACGGTTTTAATTTCTCAAGCAAATTCTTCGAGCTTGTTGGCTATTCTAAAGAAGATTACCTCCTTTTGGAAGAAGATAAATATGGTAATAAATTAATGAACAGAACCGATCTTAAGAAAACTCTCGAATGGGCAGATTCTATTGATGAAGGTCCTGTAACCATAACCGAAAATGTTCGTTTTATGAATAAAGAAAACGGATATATGTGGTTCGAAACAAAAGTTTCCTGTAAAAAATTGGAGGAAAACGTTAAAGTTATCACCATTTTATTTGTAAGAAGCCAGGCGAGTGTTTACGGTGAAAACAGTGCCGTGGAGACCTTGCTTAGTCGCGCTGTGAGAGATCCGCTCACAAATCTTTACAATCGTGAAAAATTAAAAAATCTTGTTAACGAATACCTTGAATGCGGAGAAAACATGAAGGGTGCCTTTTTAATGGTTGATATTGACGATTTTAAGAAATTAAATGACAACCTCGGGCATCAGTTTGGTGATGAAACCCTTAAATATATTGCAACACAATTCGAGGAGTACTTTAACAATGCTTACATCGGCCGTATCGGCGGAGATGAGCTTGCTTTATTTTTCCCGAATTTTGAAGCGGAAAAGATTAGTGAAATTACGGACAGAATGCTTGAAATATTGGGAAGCATGCCTATTGATGAAAACAATACCATCAAAACCACATGCTCCATAGGTGTTGCTTTTGCGCCTAAAGACGGCAGAGATTATGACACTCTTTACGAGAAATCCGATAAAGCTTTGTATACAATAAAGAATTCCGGTAAATCGGGATCTCGTTGTTACGATCAGCTTTCAGAAACTCTGCATGAAGAAAAAGAACGCAAGTTTTTAAGCGGTCTTAACGAGGAAACAATCGTTTACAATGAAAAAGAAAAACAAAAACACGAGATATTAAACCTTATTTACGGTCTTATAGGTGAAGATGACAAAGACAGAGCGGAAGGCCTCTTTTTTGTTGCTTTGAGAAAAATAGGTATGTTGTATCACTTGGATGCGGTTTGTGTTAAAGATTATTCGATGCGTTCAAGAGAATTTGAAGTTGTTCAAATATGGAAGAACGATAAATTCCATTACGCAAAGGGTTACAAACATGCTGAAGATGCAGCGGATTCAGACAGATATTTGAATGCCGCATCGCAAGACGAAGCCGTTGTTATAAAGAGAGACGAAGTGTTTAAATCAAAAGATTCATCGGTGGAAGTTAAAGAATATTTCTTTGAAAATCAAATAGCTACGGGTATTTATACTCCTGTAATAGAAGCAAATGTTTTGCTTGGCGTTATCTCATTCGAAACCATGGATTCGGATGCTACGTGGAGCGTAGAAGACATGAAATCCATCAATGAAATCGGTAAAGCCCTTTCTCTTTATTTGCTTAAGACAAAAGCCTTTAAATATGCCGAGGAAACCATTGAATTTATCAGCTCCATTGATGAAATCAGCGGTCTCATGAAATACGAAAACTTCCTGGACAGTGCAAAACGTCTTGTGGAAGCAAACAAAGATGTTTATCGTTTCTTTGTTTCGTATATTGATATAAACGATTTTAAGGTTATCAACGAGAGATACGGTCACATGGAAGGTGACAATATCTTAAAACTTATTGCGGGTATTATCGAAAACAAATCGGCGGTTAATGTTTTCAGTTCCAGAGTATTTTCCGATTGTTTCGTTACATTGTGGCGAATCGATAAACACGACAATATAAACAAGATTCAGCAGGATATCGAAAAATGGAAAGCTAAGATTTCGGATATTTACGAAGATGTTAATCTTACAATATCAGTAGGTATCAGCGAAGTTTACGACAGCATTCATTCAGCTGTTGAAAATGCTAATTTTGCAAGAAAATACAAAAAAGAAAAATTTATAAACAGCGTTACCGTTTTTGATGACGGAATGAAGGAAGAGTACCATAAAGAGCACGAAGTTTTGGATAACTTTGCCTTGGCGCTTAAAAACAGCGAATTCTTCGTTCAAATTCAGCCGAAAGTTATGCTTCCGGAAAAAGTAGTTATCGGCGGTGAAGCCTTGGTTCGTTGGAGAAACAAGGACGGTAAGATTATCGGACCTGAGGAGTTTATTCCATATCTTGAAAAAACGGGCAATATCAAAGAGTTGGATTACTATGTGTATGAAGAAGTTTTCAGATATGTTGCCGAAAGAATGAAAAAGGACCAGTTTGTCGTACCGATTTCTCTAAATGTGTCCGGAAGACACATGAAAGATGAAAGCTTTTGCAGCGATATCTTAAAATACAGGGATAAATACAAAGTTCCTGCGGAAATGATTGAGTTTGAAATTACGGAAAACGTATTTTTATCCGATCATGACAGGGCAAACAAAATTCTCAAATTCTTAAAGAGCGAAGGATTTAAGATTTCCATCGATGATTTCGGCGTTGGATATTCCTCTTTAAGTATTTTGAATGATTTAAGTTTTGACGTGCTTAAGCTTGACAGGTCTTTTATAAACAAAGATTTGAAGGTTAATGACAAGATTCTCTTATCCGGTATTATCGATATGGCCGGAAAACTCGGAATAGAAGTTCTTTGCGAAGGTGTAGAAACCAAAGAGCAACTTGAAGTTTTGCAGTCTATGGGTTGCAAGCTTATACAGGGATTCTATTTCTCGAGGCCGTTAAGCTATGATAAATTCGAAGAATTTATCGAAAATGACAAGATGGCTTAATAGCAGATTTACATAAGAAAAAACTTTTTTTAAAGCAGTATTTTTCTATCGGAAGATACTGCTTTTGTTTTTGGCTTTTTCGTAAAAAAACAAACATTAAAAAACAAAATAGTAATATTTATCATTAAAGATTTATTATTGTTAGCAAGTTTAATTTGTGATATACTACTAAACAAAGAATTTTACGGCCATGCGGATATTTTCGGCTCGGTTTAATTCGCTTATCATGGTTCATCGGAATCATGAT
>CACZQX010000294.1 GCA_902783445.1 uncultured Lachnospiraceae bacterium | reverse complement strand
TTCTGTTCATGTAAAGCATGGAAGAGAGTATTTCCAAAGAAAGATTCTTTCTGTAATTCTTTTTGATGTAAACACATAATTTATCAACAATATTGTAATTGTTTGTGTTGCTGTTTTCTTTTGCGGTTTCGCTGATATTTGAAAAAAACGAAATGTAATAATCTTTTAATTCTTCAAGTGAAAAAAGATTATTGAGTGTATTTTCAACATTCAGTGAGGCCTCACCCTGACTTTCATCATCAAAATCCGTTAAAAAGCTTTGGGATTCGTTTAACAGTTGCAAGAATATATGTTTAACCCTATGTACATAAAGATCGTCCGCAACAAAATCCTCAAACATGGATTCTATAAGATTCCTAACATTTTCGGTATTTCCCATTTCGATGTTAAACAACAATTCTTCTTTTTTGAACCAGTTATATTTCGGATATTGCTTAGGTCGGTCTTCAAAAAAGTAGAAGCTGTCATTTTCGGAGAGTTTTCGCATGTTCAGTGCTGAAATGGTCTCGTGATAAGCATAGTTTAAGTTATGTAAACTATCATAAAGTTCGCTTATTCCGAAGCACAAAAAAGGATGATCGAAATTAAATTGATATACAAAGTTGTTTGCTATTTGGCTGCAAAAAGTTTTTATGTTTAAAGAAGAGGACTTTCCCACAAAAAGAATTAAAAAGCCAACATTGTTGCTGCGTTTGCTTTTGAAAAAAACAGCCAAATCACCAAAGCCGTTCTCATTTAAAAAGTTGTTTACACTTGCTTCTGTAATGGCTTTGCTGCTATGAATATTAAAAAGAACAAAGTCGTGAGTGCTTACTATTTTGGCTAACTTTTTGGAAATAAGGTTAATATCACTGCTTTGGTAGCCGAAAAGCAGGCTGTGCAACAACTGCTTATCATAATCAAGAAGCGATTCTTCCTTTGCTATGTCGGATGAAATGGTTTGGCGGCTGCCGACATCTTCGCTTTCTAAATGTTCTATGGCTTTTTTTACGGTCTTTTGTAGTTCTTCCTTCCTAAATGGTTTAAGAATATAGTCAATGGCATTGGCTTTTATCGCTTGATGAATATATTCAAAATCCTTATAACTGCTTATTACTATAATCTGTTTTTCGGGATATTCTTCCGATAAAATGGATAAAAGCTTGGTTCCGTCCATAAAAGGCATATTCATATCTGTGATAATAATATCCGGATTGTGAGTTTTTATTTTCTCCAAGGCTTCCACACCGTTTTCCGCTTCGCAACAGCAGGTGATTTCGGAGTTCATATCTTCGAGTTTTTTAATTGTTCCTTTTCTTGTAAGCATTTCATCATCAATTACAATATATGTATACATTTTGAAATCTCCTTAATATCTTAATTTTCAGTGGTTATAAAAGGGAATTTAATTGTAATTTTTGTTCCCTCATTTTCTTTGCTGTTTATTATAAGTCCGAAGCCCGCACCGTAGTAGAGCTCGACTCTGCTGCTGATGTTTTTAAGTCCGATGCTTTGGGTTGAACGTTTGCCGAGTTCCTTAAATTCGGGCGGACGTTTTAAGTTTTCTCTTATTTGTTCAAGTTGGCTTTCGTTTATTCCGACGCCGTTATCTGAAATGTCAAAGTAGAGCATATCGCCTTTTACTCTGGATGAAATTGTGATTGTATCTCCGGCCTCGCATTTTAACAGACCGTGTTGCAAAGCATTTTCCACGAGAGGCTGAAAAGTAAGCTTTAAAACTCTGCAATTAAGTATACCGTCATCTATATTTGTTATTAGTTTAAATTTGTTGTTAAATCGAATCTTTTGAATAGTGATATAATCATCCACATTTGCAAGCTCATCGGCAACGGTAACAAGCTCGCTTTTGGATTTAATGCTATATCTTAACATATTACCCAAAGATATCGAAATATTGGAAATATCATCCACTCCGTTGATTTCCGCAAGAGAGTTGACGGTTTCCAAGGTGTTGAACAAAAAGTGGGAATCTATTTGCGCTTCAAGAGATTTCATTTGAGAGTCCAAGGAAATCAGCTTGTTTTTGTATTCGCTGGTTATGTATTTTTCTTGTTCTTCTATCATGGAGTTGTATTCGTTATATAAAGTTCCTATTTCGTCGCTTCGTTTTAGGTATTTATCGTTTTCAGCGTAGTTACCGAGCTTATGTCTTGACATCAATACACTTAAAGTGGAAATCGGCGTAGTTACCGATACCGACATCATTACGGAAACAAATATACATACAATCACATATACAATACATATGGAAACAATGGCGATTTGTACCGGTACAATATCCTTGTAAAAGGTATCGGGATTCGCAGAAATCGAAAGTTTAATATTGTCCAAATTTAAAGTAGATGAATTGATAAGACTTTCTTTGTTTTCTCCCGGATATGGAGATGAAAGCTCATCTACGTTGGAGTACAATATGTTTCCGTCATTGTTCTCAACGGAAATAAGAACCGAATGAGGGAGAGGGTTTACACTGTTTAGATTAAACAAATCCGGTGTAAAATCTGCCATCAGAACCCCTAAAAATTCGTGACTTTCAAAGCTGTAAAGTGCTTTGGACACAATAATGGATTCTTTACCGTATATTATAAAATTTTTCTCTGAAACATCGCCTACATAAACACGTCCATGTCTTTTTACGGTTTCTTTATACCAATTGTCTTTGCTTGGATTATAATTTGGCAAAATATCAATATTGTTGCCGTAACCGATTACCTGACCACCGGAAGTGAATATAAAGATGCCGTTTAGGTTTTCGGATGAATAGATAAGGTTTTCAGCTAAATATTTTATGTTTTTGTTGCTTTGCAAAACATCGAAACTGCTATATTCCTCGCCGGAGGAGTACTTTTTTATATCATTTATAATGGAATTTTCGGAATCGTTGTAGAAAGCCAAACTATCAAGAGTTGTTTTTACTTTTTCAATTGATTGTTGAGTCGATACGTAAGCACTTAGGCAGATATTGTCATAAACGTCTAACATATTATTTTTATTTAGAGTTGTGTAATAGTTAAAAAGAAATACACTCGCCACAACCATAGGTATGGCGGATACCAAGAAAAATATTACAAAAAACTTAGATTTTAAGCTCATTACAAACCCTCCGATATTATATCAATAACAAAAACAATAGTATATAACAAAAGTATACCCTTATTGATAACAAAAGTCCACTAATTTTGTGCTAAGATTTAGACAATCATTTAATGATAATCTATTAGGGAGGAAAAAAACATGATTAAAATGAAGAGACTTGCAGCTCTTGGTCTTGCCGGTGTTTTGTCACTGGGTCTGCTTACAATGGCAGGATGTGATAACAGCGGTAAGGAAAACGGCAATGGTGGCTCAGACGGAGACATCACCATTACAATGATGTACTCAGGTACAGCAGCAGAAAATGACTTCGAAACAGAGGTTTTACCTGAACTTGTTCACGAAGCATTTCCTAACATCACATTGGAGGTAACAAAGTTACCTGATGATCAGTACTACACAGCATTGAAGACAAAACTTGCTTCGGGCGAGTGTCCTGACATCATCCTTGTTCAGCCAATGTATGCCGGCGCTAACTCAGTATTTGGACTTGCTGAAGCCGGATATCTTGAACCTCTTACAGACATGAAAGCAATCGAGCTTTCGGGCGTAGGTGCTTCATCATTCACATACAATGGTGAAGTTTACGGTATCCCAAGTGGTGTAACAATGCTTGGTACATACTACAATGCCGACATGCTTGCTAAGTACAACTTGGCTGTTCCTAATACATGGGATGAATTCCTTAATGTTTGCAAAACATTAAAAGATAACGGAATTACACCTATCGTAATGGGTGACAAAGATATGTACGTAATGCAGTTTGGTTTATATCAGATTGCCTGCAGCGAAATCTATGCAGCAAATCCTGATTATGACAAACAGTTAAGAACAGGCGAGACTAAGTTTACTGACGAGGGAACATGGGACAAAGTTCTTTCAATGTATACAACACTTTATGACAACGGATACATTGATTCAAGCTCACTCGGACTTGGTTCTGCACAGGCTATTCAGAAATTCATCGACGGTGAAGCAGCAATGATTTTCGATGGTTCATTCGATTATGCGGCTGTAGTTGATGCTAAAGGTGCGGTAGACTTCACAAGAGGATACTTCCCACTTCCTGCATCAAACGGTGATACATACGCAGCTATGGCACCGGGCGCAGGTCCTGCAATCTACTCGGGATCACAGTACAAAGATGAATGTAAAGCTATCCTTGAAATGCTCTATGATGGCGAATCTGATATGTACAAAGCATATGTTGACAGCGGAAGAATCATTCCTACATATGGTTATGGCTACGATCAGGTAAATCCTATCTATGACAAGTTCATGAGCCTTTACGAAGAAGGAAAAGCATTCTACTGGTGCAATCAGGCTTGGCCGGCAGGTACAGAAGATGAAATGGAATCAAAACTTAGCGAGTATATCGGAAAACAGGGTACAACAGTTAACGATATAACAAAAGCAATGCAGGCTAAATTTGATGAATTACTTGCAGCAAGCGAATAAATTTAAAGCTTAATTTAATAAAGACCTTGAAGTAGCGTCTTCAAGGTCTTTATAAATAAGCGAGGGAGGATTAAATTGAAAAATAATTCTTTGGTTTTTCCAAAAAAACTCTATTTTTTTATGCTTCCTGCTTTGGCTTTGTTCGTGGTATTTTGGGTCGTACCGATTTTTCAGTTGTTTTACTACAGTGTAACCGATTTTAACGGTGTTAATTATGACTATAATTTCGTAGGATTTGACAATTTTAAAATATTATTCAGTGAAGGCACATTGGTTAATTCAATCAAGAATACGCTTATATATGCCTTACTTGTGGTTGTAGGAACAAACATACTTGGTTTGGCCGTAGCAATGGCTTTGAATACAAAACTCAGAGGCAAAACATTTTTCAGAACATGTTCTTTTATGCCGGCTCTGTTTAGTGCCATTGTTGTCGGTTTTATTTGGTCTTACGTATACATGCCGGGAAGCGGCATGATTTCGTCCATAATAGATTTGTTCGGAGGTGACGGCTCTAACGTCAACCTTATCGGTGGATTCAATACTGCACTTATTGCCATTATTATCGTTGATATCTGGAAAGGTTTCGGTACAACGATGATTATCTATTTGGCAGGATTGCAAACTGTTGATGAAAGTCTTATTGAAGCGGGCAGGATTGACGGCTGTTCAACCTGGAAACTTTTCACAAAAGTTAAACTTCCGCTTATATCATCAACCATAACAATAAATATAATTTTAAATGTAATAGCCGGATTAAAAGCATTTGACTATTCATTTATTATGACTAACGGAGGTCCGGGAAAAGCAACAAATACACTTATGTATACGATTTATAAGATTGCTTTTAAGGACCAAATGATGGGCAAGGCCAGCGCTTTGTCGGTTGTTTCATTTATAGTGATTATAGCAATTACGATATTTATGCTTCGGCTTTTAAATAAAAAGGAGGTGGAGATGTGATGAAGAAAAGCAATAAAGTTAAGGTGTATAAGGAAGTTGAAAGCTATTCGAAATTCACCTGGAAAACTCTTATTTTATATATTGTTTTGGCAGCGTTTTGCGTAATAATCATAGCTCCGCTAATAATTGTTTTATCGAGTTCTTTCAGAGATCCGTCAAATATGACATCTCCTTTAAAACTCTTTTCACAGTTTACTTTTGAAAGCTATGCGCAAGCATTTTCCAGGATGAAATATCCAAAAGAATTGTTAAACAGTATCATAACAACCGCAGGCTCTGTAGCTGTTGTTGTGTTTATTTCATCCATGGCAGCTTATCCTATTTCAAGGGTAATTTCCAAATGGAGTAAAGCATTTTATTACTTTTTTATAGCGGGACTTGTAATACCCGCACAGATGGTTATAGTTCCCATTGCGCAAAATTTCGGTCGCTTCGGAATACCTAACTCAAGATTTACACCGATGATAATGTTTATCACTTGTAGTTTGCCATTTTCGGTATTTTTGTATGCGGGATTTATGAAAAGCGTACCGAAAGAGATAGAAGAAGCGGCATTTTTGGATGGTGCCGGAGTAATCAGGCGATACTTCAGCGTTGTATTTCCGCTTTTGAAACCGGCTACCGTTTCCGTAATAATCACACAGGGAATGTGGATTTGGAACGACTATTTCTTTCCGATGGTTTTCGTCACAAAATCGGATCAATACTCATTACCGGTGGGAATGCTTCAATTTTTGGGAGACTCGCAAAACCCCGCCCAATGGAACGTACTGTTTGCATCGTGCGTATTAAGCGCCATACCGTTAATTATAGTATTTGCGGTAATGCAGAAGCAGTTTATTAACGGAATAGCGGCAGGAGCGGTTAAAGGATAATATGGATAAAAAAACTTGGTTAAATCCCAAAAGTGAAAAAAGCTTGGACGAAGCACAGATTCCTCTTTGGTTTTGGAACGACAAATTAAATAACGATGAGCTTGTAAGACAGTTAAAGCTTAAAAGCCAAAACGGCATAAAAAGCACTGTTCCTCATGCAAGGCTAAACGGCGGTGAGGGATATATAGGCGGATATTTGGACGATGACTGGTTCGAAAAAACAAATGTGGTTTTGGAATATAAAAGAAAGAACAAAGAAAGTCTTTGGCTCTATGACGAAATGGATTGGCCCGCAGGCACCTGTAACAAGACCTTAACCAAGGATGAAAAAAACAGAGAGCAGTACCTTTATTTCGAAAAACACGAAATAAAGCGTGGGGAAGTATTCAGGTGTCAACTGAGAAAGCTTGGAACGGTAAACAACAAAGCTGTTTATAACGTAAAGCTTATTGACAAGCAAAGCAATAATGCAATTTCCACAGGCAAGTACATAAGCGAAGATGAGTTTTCTCCGGTGCTTAACTATAAAGCGGAAAAAAATACATTAATATATTTGGTTAACATAAGAATCGATTCCTATAATGACTTCGGAAGCGGTTGCGTAAACTATATTGATGATAATGTAACAAAACGCTTTATTGAATCAACATACGAAAAGTATTACAAGCACTGTAAAAAATACTTTGGCAGAGAAATTAAAGCCGTATTTAACGACGAAACCAGAATGGCAAATGCTTTTGTTTGGAAAGACGGCTTTGATGATGACTTTAAAAAAGCTAAAGGTTACTCCTTTTTACCGCATATTTTTGACCTTATTTCAGAAGGGGATGAAAGCGGTCGCCACAGAATTGATTACTTCAGCTTCGTGGCTGAGCTTTTCGGAAAAAACTTTTTGGGGCTTCTCAAAAAATGGTGTAATGAAAGAAATCTTAAGTTTTATGCCCACCTTTTGGGAGAAGAAACCATAGCATCCCAGGTCAGATATTCCGGAGATTTTATGAGACAGGCCAAAAACCTTGATATTGTCGGGGTGGACCACTTGGGAAAGGGCATCGGAAGCTTAAACGCAAAGTTTGGGGCGTGTGCTGCCCACAGCTACGGAAAAGACGATACAGCAATCGAAATATTTGCCGGTTGCGGTTGGGATTTAACATTTGAAGAGTATAAAAGAATGATATTCTGGGCTTTTCAACAGGGAATGAAAAGAATTATCAACCATGGATTCTTTTATTCAACACGTGGCAAAAGAAAAAACGATTGGCCACCGTCTCAGTTTTTCCAGTGGAAAGACTGGGATAAGGCATCACTTGGAAACGACATAATAAGAAGACTCCACATGGCTATGACCGGCGGTGTCTCGGAAAGCGATTGTCTCGTATATTATCCGACGGAAAGTTTTATCTTCGATTATGTCGGAGATCAAAACTATAAACACGGTTATTTACTGGGGCCTGTTGTAAAAAACAAGGATGCACAAAAACTTGATATTAATTTACAGAAGCTTTTTGCGTCATTGCAAAATGCAAACCTGGATTTTGAACTTTTGCATGAAGACGCTTTGGATAATTTCAAACAGCACAAAGGCAGAATTATAAATAAAGCAAATTTACAAAACTTTTCTTTGATTATAATTCCTTGGACCAAAATAATGTCATATAAAAGTCTTAAGCTTATTTATGAATTTTGCCTTGAAGGCGGAAAAGTCCTTTTAATCGGCTTTGAACCAAAGCTTTGTTTGGAAAAGATTAATCAAGATCGTTACAATGATTTATTAAAAAAGCTTCTTAATAATAAAAATGTCAGTTTGCTTAATAACGGTAAAGATATAGTAAAAGCAATCGATAATAGGATTAATCTCAGTGTAAAGATGTTGAATAAATCCAAAAATACATCAAATTGTCTTTATACAGACGGATTAATCGACCCTTATATTCATACGGGTGAGGATATTAAAGGAATAAGATTCGTAAAATACAAAAAAGACAATAAACGTCATACTTTGATTGTAAATTACGATGATTGCAAAACAAAGCTTAATTTTTGCCTTAAGGGTAAAAAAGCCGAAATTTTTGAGCTGACAAGCGGAAAATCTTACTCAAAAGAAATTAAAAATTCGCTTGTTGAGTTTGAAATAGAAGCGAATGATGCCATTGTCATGGTTAATGATATTTAGTTGGCAAAATTTGAATAAACTAGGAGGATTGAAATGGCAAGTCTTTCATTTAAAAATATAGGAAAGAAATATCCAAACGGATTTGAGGCCGTCAAAGATTTTAATCTTGATGTGGAAGATAAAGAATTTATAATCTTTGTTGGACCGTCGGGTTGCGGTAAATCAACTACTTTGAGGATGATTGCGGGTCTTGAGGATATTTCATCCGGAGAACTTTATATTGACGATAAAAAAGTCAACAATGTGGAGCCAAAGGATAGAGATATAGCAATGGTTTTCCAAAATTACGCCCTTTATCCCCATATGACGGTAGAGCAAAATATGGGTTTTGCCCTTAAGCTCAGAAAGGTTCCCAAAATAGAAATAAAGGAAAAGGTTTTGGAAGCAGCAAGAATACTTGATCTTGAAAAGCTCTTAAACAGAAAACCAAAGGCACTTTCCGGTGGACAAAGACAGCGTGTTGCCATGGGAAGAGCCATTGTAAGACATCCGAAGGTTTTCCTTATGGATGAGCCTTTGTCAAACTTGGATGCCAAGCTTCGTGTGCAAATGCGCTCCGAAATAGCATCCCTTCATCAACGCCTTGGAGCAACAATCATATATGTTACACATGATCAGACAGAAGCCATGACCTTAGGAACAAGAATTGTTGTTATGAAAGACGGCGTAATACAGCAAATCGATACACCGCAAAACTTATACGAAAAGCCGGAAAACCTTTTTGTTGCGGGATTTATCGGATCGCCTCAGATGAATTTTATTGAGTGCGATTGTTTGGAGGAAGCGGGTAAAGTTTGTCTTAAGATAGAAGATAAATTAGTTAAACTTCCGGATGGTAAAGCAGAGGCTGTTAAAGAAAAAGGCTATATCGGAAAAAGAGTGATAATGGGTATTAGACCTGAGCACATTCTTCAAAAAGAAACAAGCGATAATGATTCATTTTCGGTAAAAGTTGACGGATATGAGCTTTTGGGCGCCGATGCACTTTTGTACTTCAAAATAGCCGGCGCAAGCCTTATCGGCAGATTTGATGCAGGATGTAGGGCGCGTTTTGGTGATGAAATAAATGTTGGCTTTAATACTGACAAAATTCATCTCTTTGATAAAGACACGGAAGAAGTAATAAGCAATTAAACCTTTTTGCCTTCATTTTTTGGGACCCGAATAAATCGGGTCCCTTTTGCTTTGTTATTGTACGTAAATGATTGCTGTTTTTCTTAGTGCGTTTATGATCCTCATTATTGCCGAATATACAATACTTGCGGCAAATAGCCAAACTACGATTAGCGGGAAATGTGTGTAGGTAAAGAAACATGTGCTCGCAAGTCCTATGTTTATAAGACCGCGAATTAAGTGAAACTTCCAACCGGCACCGACTTTTTTTCGCTCAATGCCACGAAGCAGTAGGATTCCGCCGGAAATAAAGTAAACGCCCAAAAGATAAAACATAATAAATGATTTCGGTATGTTTGAAAGGGTTATGGTAAAGGCGCCGATATCCAAAAAGAATATACCCGATATAAGTATTGATTTTCCGCCAACCGCAAAACGTGCCATGCTTATATAAAAGAAAATCTTGGCAAATCCTCTTACCATAAATGTTATACCGAGAATCAATACAATTATTGCATATCCTTCGTTGGAGGCAACCATAATATAAGCGCCGAAAATCATTAATGCCGCAATGAATATATGTAAAATACGTCTTAAACCGCTCATATTAATCCCCCTTCCTCATGTTGACTATTAGTTTGTAGAAATCTTTTATTCCCTTAAATTTGCCTTTTTCGGCGTTGTATTCGTATGAAACGCCGGCAAGCATATTTCCCGATTTGTAAATTTTATTTGTAACCATGCTTTTTTGCGCCATGGCAGCTATAAAAAATCTTCCTAAGAGAGTATTGTCTTTTTCTTCTTTGCTTGCGGATGTGTACTCGGTCTTTAACTTTTCGATGTCCAAATCAGCTATTTCACATCCCGAAAATTTTTTGCATAGCTTAATCCAATCTTCACTGTCATCGGTACGGCGAACTTTAAAAATAGCTTTTATTTCGTCCTCGTAAGGAGCAACGGCTTCCTTTGCATAATTTTTAACTTGGAAAGTCTTTTCATCGCCTCTTAAATAGCGCATGGCATAAACCATTTGCCAAAATGCATGCATATAATCCGATGGATTGTCTTTAATAACTTCGTGATAATTTGCCCATGCAGGCAGATATTTGTATTTGATAAAACTGTAATCCGGCAAATGTCCCGCACGTCCGTGACCAAGATTCATAACAGAGTGTTCGTTTTCGGTTTTTACGCTGTTAGTATAGCTTGCTTTTTCCGTATCTTCGGGAGACATGGGATTGTGTTTAAAACTAATTGGCTTTTCTTTGCCGTCTTCGGTAATTTCGAAAAAATAATCGTTGGTATTGTTGATAACAAATGATGGAGTGCCTGCAAAGTTCATATGAGCCCAGGTATCGGCAAGAACATGCATTGCAACACCCACAGCTTCCAAACTTTTGTCTTTTGCAAGATTTACGGCGTCAACAAGCAAATCACCGTTGGGACCGCAAATAAGGCGATATTTTCTTAAATAACGTTTGCTAACCTTTTCGCGTTTTGCATACAAATCTCTTGGAAGAAAGTGAAAAGAAGCCCAAATTCTTGTGATATCTTGAAGGCCTATTATATCCGTTCTTGCATCTGCCATTTCCATAGCAGTCTGGGTTGTGGCTGCGGAAGAAGGTCCGTCTATTGCAGCAAGAAGCGACCTTGTACAAAGATCCACAAGAAAGGCTGCAGAGCAAATATTTAAAGCTTCTTCGTGAGAGTAACCCGCAATTCTTGCGGCCGCATAAGTTCCGTAGTAGTGAAAATCTTTATTCATGGGCAGCCTCACTTTCCAACTGCTTACGTAAGCGTCTGAATTTAAAAGCAACTATTATCATTTCCAAAATAACGATAAAGGATGTAATATCAACGATTGTTGAGATAATGTCTGTTAAGGTCAAATTATTTCCCGCAAGCAATGTTGTCCCAAGATAAGAAATCAAGCCATATGCATCAATGGCGGCAATGATAATTGCAAGGACAATATATACAGGCTTCTTTGGCATCCCGGAAGCATCCTTCCTGGCGGACATACCGATGAAAAGCCTTAATAATAAAGCAATTATAATAATTGCAAATATAATGCCGAAGAAAATAAATAAAATGTTTTTTAAATCAAGTGATGTGTTAAATTGCGAAAAGTCGCTTTTCCAAGACAAGATTAGCCAAAGAAGTACTTTAACAAGGGACCAACAGCCAAACATAATAACTGCGGACCCCAATATTTTCAGATTGTCTTGATATCGTCTGAATTGTTCCCTCATAAATTCACCCCTCCTGCATGTCGCAGCTCGCTTTTTTTAACTTGCATACGACAAATATCTATATCTTATTATAACATTTTTGAAGCAGGGATAATATAATATTTAGTCGAAAGAAGAAAGTTGAACGCAAAATTTTTGATTTTCATACTGTTTAATTTATGCTATAGATGATAAAATTATTAATAAAACATAAAATTAAATTACTTGGATATTTGGGGGTTAATGAATGAAATTAAAAAGATTTACTTTATTTGCGGCTTTGATGCTTGTGTTTTCTTTTACACTTGTTGCGTGTGAAAAATCGGATGATAATAACGCAAATGCCGACGTAAACGAAGAAGCGCTGACATCCGAAGGCGTTGATACGGTTTGCGAAGTCACCGGATATTCTGATTATAAGGGTGAACATGCGGAAATGTTTCTTAAAGAAGGGGATAACATTGCCGTAATATCGCCATCGGCTTTACCGACCAGAGAGCAGACGGATGCTGTAATTGAAGGGTTAACGGCTTGGGGATACACACCTGTTGAAGGCAAATATGTATGCAGCGCGGATCGTACACTTGAAGAATGTCTTGAGGATTTAAGCTGGGCACTTAATGACCCTTCTATAAAGGCCATTTTCTGTGTGCGCGGTGGTTATGGCGCATCACAGGTAATGGACAGGCTGCCTTTGGACACCATAAAATCGGCAAATAAGTTGATAATCGGCTACAGTGATATATCTGTATATCATTCGGCATGGACAAGTGCGGGACTTCCATCAATACAGGCATCCATGAGCGCAACGTTCCAGGAACTCGGTAAGGAATGTGCGGATGTCGAAAAACAAATCATACAGGGTAAAATACCTATATACAAGTGCGAGGGCAGTGAATTTAATAAATTGGGTGAAGCGGAAGGTGTTTTGATAGGTGGAAATCTGTCAACTTATACATCCGTGTTAAATACTGCTTATGACAGCTCGATAACAGGCAAGCCTTATATTCTTTTCTTTGAAGATGTGGAGGAGGATATGCAGCACATACATCGTTATCTGACAGTGCTTAAAAACAACGGCGTCTTAGATAACGCTGCGGGAATTATATTCGGCGAATGGACGGATATGCCGGTATGTAATGATTTTAACGGTAATACAAGGGGAGGAGTATACCAATCGGTTGCGGAAATGATAAGCAGAGAATTACTGTCGGATTTGGATATTCCGGTTGCTTTTGGCTTCCCTGCGGGACATGGAGATAAAAATTATCCTATGTTAATGGGAGAAAATGTTAAGCTTGATGTTTCGGAAGATGTATTCACAATAGAATGGATATAGATTTAAACGCAAGTTAAACGAAAAATTTTGGAGGTGCACAATGAAAAATATTATTACTATCGGTCGTGAATACGGCAGCGGGGGATACGAAATCGGTGAAAAGCTTGCAAAAGCATTGGACTTTAAGTTTTACGACAAAGAGCTTATTGCTCAAATAGCGGAGAATTCCTTGATTTCCGAAACTTTTGTCGAAAAAACCGATGAAAATGTTATTAAAAGAAACATATTCAGAGAAAAGTTTCCTTTCTTTGCGGATCAAGAAAGAGAGCAGATGGATTATGTTTTCAGCGAACAGGGTCGCTTTATTTGTAACCTTGCAAAAGAGGGCAATTGCATTATTACCGGCAGACGTGCCGACTTCTATTTAAAAGACAACCCAAATGCACTTCATCTTTTCTTTTATGCCGATATGGATTTTAGAATCGATCGTATTACAAAGAAATACAATATGTCGGCCGATGAAGCAAAAAAGAAAATTCTCGATATGGACCAGCGCAGAAAAATGAGCTATGAATACACAACAGGTCGCACATGGGGCTCCAGACACAACTACGACATAATGCTTTGCACATCCACACTGGGAATAGATGCATGCGTTGAGGAGATTGTGAACCTTATTAAACGTTAGAAATTGTTTGTATCAAGAATTTCTTCATAATATTATGAAAATCATTGACAAATCATTTTTACATGAGTATAATACATAGGTGCGATTAAAGAGAGGTAACTATGTTTATCGATTTATCCGAGCTTTTGTTACATAAGAAATCAGATCAAAAATTCGAAGCTGCTGTCGAAATGGAGAACTATGAACTGTCCGGTTCGGCGTATCCGTTTAAGAAAAAAGATGCATTGAATTTAACGATTTCGGCTTTATCTGATTCGAAGATTTATATTGAATGTAATATCAATGTGACTTTGATTATGCCTTGTGACAGATGTCTCGAAGATGTTGATGTTAATATAGAAAGCCATGTCGCAAAAGAAATTGACATACTTTCGCAGGAAGAGTCGGATCTGTTTGAAGATAAACTCTTCGATGTTGAGAAATTCGTTTACAAAGAAATTTTAATCGAATTGCCAATGAAGGTTCTTTGCAAGGAAGATTGCAAGGGAATCTGCAATAGATGTGGGACGAATCTCAATCGAAAGACTTGTGATTGCGATACCACGCAACTTGACCCCAGAATGGCAAAAGTTCTGGATGTGTTTAAAGATTTTAAGGAGGTGTAAACCATGTCTATTTGTCCAAAGAATAAATCATCAAAAGCAAGACGTGACAAACGTCATGCAAACTGGAAGATGACAGCTCCTACATTGGTAAAATGTAGCAAATGCGGCGAACTTATGATGCCTCACAGAGTATGCAAATCTTGCGGTTCATACAACAAAAAAGAAATCATTGCTCAGGACTAATGAGTAGAATATAATATGAAATTTCTTATTTGAGTCAAAGGGGACTCTTCCTAACGGGAGGAGTCTCTAATTTTTTGCAAAAAAATTAATTGACAAACAAGCATGTCGGTTATAAAATAGATTGAAAAATAAAAACAAATGTCCGCACGCCACGGACAAGAAATTTGTAAATGTTATTGTTATTAATAATATATATTTAAATTTTTCTCAGGAGGAAAAAAATATGTCATATGTTGATGAAGTAATTGAAAGGGTTGTAAAAGAAAACCCATCACAGCCGGAATTCCATCAGGCTGTTAAGGAAGTGCTTGAATCACTTCGTGTTGTTATTGAAGCTAATGAAGAAATGTACAGAAAAGAAGCTATTCTTGAAAGACTTACAAATCCGGAAAGACAGTTTATCTTCAGAGTACCTTGGGTAGACGATAAGGGAAATGTACAGGTTAACACAGGTTACAGAGTTCAGTTCAACTCTGCTATCGGACCTTACAAAGGCGGTCTTCGTCTTCACCCATCGGTTAACATCGGTATTATCAAATTCTTAGGTTTTGAACAGATTTTCAAAAACTCACTTACCGGTCTTCCTATGGGCGGCGGTAAAGGTGGTTCAGATTTCGATCCTAAGGGTAAATCAGATAGAGAAATCATGGCATTCTGCCAGAGCTTTATGACAGAGCTTTGCAAACATATCGGTGCCGACACAGACGTTCCTGCCGGTGATATCGGTACAGGCGCAAGAGAAATCGGTTACATGTTTGGTCAGTACAAGAGAATTCGCGGCGTATTTGAAGGTGTACTTACAGGTAAAGGTCTTTCATACGGCGGTTCTTTAGCAAGAACACAGGCTACAGGTTATGGTCTTCTTTACTTAACAGAAGAAATGCTTAAATGCAATGGCAAAGATATCAAAGGTAAAACTGTTACTATTTCAGGTTCAGGAAATGTTGCAATTTATGCTTGTCAAAAAGTTAAAGAAATGGGCGG
>CACZQX010000293.1 GCA_902783445.1 uncultured Lachnospiraceae bacterium | reverse complement strand
TGTAACACTTGCGTATATATTCATGATTTTCATTTTCGCGATTTTAAAAATGGAAACAATGGTAACGGACATTGCAGATATGAATTTAACATCAATTGTTGTTATTCTAGTGGTTGTTTATATTGCGCTATTGTTTGTTTCCTTTGTGTTTTCATATAATTTCTATGGAAAAAAATATATCAAATACAGGCAGTCGTCTGCGGAATACAGTGCAAGCCTAAAAAAACTAAACAATTACTACAAATCCGAATCCGAAATAAAGGATGACGATGTTTTTACAGTTTGATAAACTCTGGGAGGAATCTTAAACATGGATAAAATATTAGAGATTAAAGGGTATATTCTCCGTCTTTTCGAAACTAACGAAAAGGTAATGAAACCCCTTTTAAAATTTGTATTATGTTTTATTGCTGTTCTTATTATGGGAATAAGCTTGGGGAACAACCACATACTTGCAAATCCTATAATGATGATTGTTATAGGAGCGGTTTGTGCATTCTTGCCTAAGAATATAGATGTACTTGTTCTCATTGTGGTTTTACTTGGCCATTTGTATTCGCTTTCGGCCGAGGTCGCACTTGTAGCATTGGCACTACTGTTGGTAATGTATTTTGTTTACTTTAGATTTGCATCTAAATATGCATTTGTGGTTATTCTTTTGCCGATTTTATTCCTTATAAAAATTCCATTTGTGGTACCGCTTGTATTGGGCGTTGTGGCAACACCTATCACGATTTTACCGACAATATTCGGTGTTGCGATTTACTACATAATACATTTAACATCCGCAGCTTCGGGCGGAGCACAAGCAGATTCGGCAAGCCTTGCGGTTAAAGCTGTTTTCGCCAACAAAGAAAGCTTGCTTGTTATGATTGTTTTCGCTGCGGTAATTGTAATCGAATACTACATAAGAAGATCTACAAGCAAAAATGCGCCTTCCAAGGCTGTATTGCTGGGAGCGGCAATCAATCTTGTTGCTCTTCTTGTTGGATTTATCGTAATAGGAAATGCAAACCTTTTATCAATAGTATTTATGATAGCCGGTTCCATTATTTCCTTGCTTTTGGCATATATTATTCAAATGGCTGTATTGCCGCTTGATTACAGCAAAACCATTAATACTCAATTTGAGGATGATGATTATTACTACTATGTAAAGGCAGTTCCTAAGCACTCTATCGTAAAGGAAAAAGTCAGTGTTAAAATAATTAACAGAAAAAGCAGTAAATAATTAAAAATATAAATCTTTAAGGGAAGGAGGCGTAAGAATGACTATTGTAGATTCAATCGGAAAATTTTTCAGTGAGTATGTTCAATATTTGCGCGTGGGTGTTTCCGATGTAATCGAAATCATTATTATCGCTTTTCTTCTTTACGAGATTATTATTTGGTTCAAAAAAACCCGTGCATGGGTTCTCTTCAAAGGCATTGCGGTTATCTTGATTTTTATCCTTATTGCAATGCTCTTTAATCTCAATACCATTGTATGGATTGCAAGTAAAGCCTTAAGCGTCGGCGTTATAGCTTTGTTTATCGTCTTTCAGCCGGAGCTTAGAAGAGCTCTTGAACAGCTTGGTAGAAGAAATTTTTTCGCATCGCTTTTTACGACCCAAGAAAGCAGTCAGGGAATCGGTAATTTCACGGATAAAACTTTAAATGATATTGTTAAAGCCTGTAACGAAATGTCGAGGTTTAAAACCGGTGCACTTATTGTAATAGAGCAGAAAAACGATCTTGACGAATATATTCGAACGGGAATTACCATGGATGCTGTTGTCAGCAGCCAACTTCTTATTAACACATTTGAGAAAAACACGCCGCTTCACGACGGTGCTGTTATTATACGCGGAGACAGAATTATTTCCGCAACATGCTATCTTCCGCTTTCGGATAATATGGAACTCAGTAAAGAATTGGGAACAAGGCACAGAGCTGCGGTGGGACTTAGCGAAGCCTCCGATGCCTTCATAATAATTGTATCCGAAGAAACCGGCGCCATAAGCGTTGCGGTGGGCGGAGCAATCTTCAGAAATTTGGATTCCGAAGGACTCAGAAATAAGCTGACATATATTCAGAAAAAAGGAATCGATGTAAAGAAGTTCAAGTTCTGGAAGGGAAAAAAGAAAAATGAAAAAAATACTGCTAAATAATCTTAAATTTAAGATAATTGCCGTAGTACTCGCTTTCATTATTTGGGCTGTAGTTGTTAACATCACGGATCCTACCGTCACAAAAACGGTAGATGGTATTCCGATAACTATAACTAATGAAGAGGCAGTGCTTGACGGCACACAAGTTTATACAATCGTATCGGGATCCACGGCCAGTGTTACCATAACCGGCTCTCGTTCCACGGTATATAGGGTGATGAAACCGTCAGCCTTTGTTGCTACTGCGGATTTTTCGGCTGTTTCCGTAACGGGTACGGTTGATGTTTCCGTGGAACT
>CACZQX010000292.1 GCA_902783445.1 uncultured Lachnospiraceae bacterium | reverse complement strand
GTCAGTCGGTGTTAATGCACTTATGGCTGCCCAGTTAGGATTAAACTCAACATCGAATAATATTACTAATGCAGAGACTGAAGGCTACGTTCGTCAGATCACTATTCTTAGTGACTACAATTACAAAAACATTGGTAATATAAACAACCTCAAACAGATCGGACGTGGTGCGTTTGTATCGGAGACAAGCCGCGTGCGTGATATTTTATTGGACAAAGCATTTCGCGAGCAGTCCGGCAGAGAAGGTTTTTATTCTTCTTTATACACTGCTACAAGTGAAGTGGAAACTATTCTTGGGGAGTTAGAGGGTGTTACATTCCAGGAAAACCTTAAGAATTTATGGTCGGCAATGCAGGAACTTTCGGAGGATCCGGAAAGCACCGTTGCAAAAACAGAAATGATAATGTCTGCGGAATCATTCCTTACAACGGCCAAAGCGGTTTACAGTGAATTTGCTGAATATCAGCAGACCCTTAATATAGAAATTCAAAATCAGGTTGAAGAAATCAACAAATTGGCGGATCAGATCGACGACTTAAACAAAAAAATAGCTGCAATCGAAGGTCCGAAGGTAGAAGACGCAAATAATTATCGAGACCAGAGAGATTTGGCTCTCGATAAGTTATCTAAACTCTTAAAAATTTCATATGAAGAATATCCAAACGGCGCAGTATCGGTTATAGCGGAAGGCGTTCCTTTTATAACCGAAGGTACCGTATTTCACATGGAAGTTGAAGCTTTGGACGGTGAAAACGATTCACCTTACCTTACACCGGTTTGGCCTCACACGGCTGAGGAAGACGGCGGCAAGGGCAGAGTTTTCAACTTAAACAAAGAAATCTCAACAGCAAAATCAAATGATATCGGTTCTTTGAAGGGCCTGGTACTTGCAAGAGGAAGCTATCCTACACATTATACAAATGTGCCGAAGGCTTCCGATTATCCGGGGGGAGAATCGGATCCGGATTATATCGAAGCGGTTAAAAAGTACAACATTGAAGTTGATGCTTCCGTAGTAATGAAATCGGAAGCACTCTTCGATAAACTTATTAATGGTATAGTTGAAACCATAAACGATATAGTATCACCGACAATAACAAAAAGCTTTGATATGTCGGCGCTTATTACACTTAATGCAGGTTCCAATCTCGGACAAGCAAATGTAAGATTTGCGGCTCCAAGCGCAAGCCCGGCTACAACAATTACAGTAGACGGAACAACATACACGGTAAAGAACATGCTTTCATCGCAGGAAGGCGCGGGAGCACCTACCAATCCAAACGAAGTATTCTTTTACACAGACACAAAAGAATACGTGCTTGCGCCAAGCGCGGGAACAGGCAATAAAAACGTAACATTTAACTACGAAAACGTAAGAGTACTTGACTCGGAGAATTGTTCGGTAGGTAGCGACGGAAAACTTCCGGCACAGGAACTCTTCACAAGAAAAGAAACAGACAGATATATCGAAGTTGAAGGCTCCGACGGAAAAACATATTACGTATTCAACCAATACAATTTAACCGGAAGAACTTCTTTATACACAACGGACAACGTTGAAGTAAATGCGATTTTACTTGATGATTGTTCCAAGTTCCCATCCACAACCCAAAACGGATATGCGGACATGGAATTGGGACGCAAACTCGTAGAAGCATGGGATGCTGATTTTGCAGCAATCGATCCGAACTACGTAACGGTTAAAAACTTCCATGATTTCTACAACGAAATGATTTATCAGATAGCAAACGATGGATCGAGATATCTTTCCATGTTAACCAGCCAGGAAACAACGGTAAGCTCACTTACAGCAGCAAAAGATGAACTTACGGGAGTATCCACAGACGAAGAGTTAACCTATCTTATAAAATTTCAAAGTGCTTATAACGCATCATCGAGATATATAAACGTAATAGATGAGATGTTGGAGCACATAATTATGAGACTCTGATATTAAAATAGAACTCTTGGGAAAGGAGAAAGCGTATGCCATCAACATTTTACGGACTGGGAATCGGAACATCGGGACTTTACGCAGCACAGACAGCACTTAACGTAACAAGCAACAATATCGCAAACGAACGTACAAACGGCTACACACGCCAGGTTGCCTCACAGCGTCAAACACAGCCCTTAAGAACTTACTCAACAGCCGGAACATTAGGCAGTGGTGTTGAAGTGTACGAGATTTCTCAGGTAAGAGACAGCTATTATGATATAAAATTTTGGAACAATAGCGCCAAAGAAAGCGACTATGAAACAAAGTTAAATTACTACCAGCAGGTGGAATATTTCTTTAACGAAATAAATGTAGAAGGCTTTTCCACAGAGTTTTCGGCAGTATTTAACTCACTTGAAGAACTTGAAAACGATCCGGCGGATTTAACCGTTAGAAACCAGTTCCTCAATAATTTGGCAAGCGTTGCCGATTATGTTAACAACATCAGCGGTGAGCTTACAAAGCTTAGAGATGAAATAAATACAGAAGTAAGCAACACAATTGATGCTATCAACAGCTTAACGGATCAGATAGCAACACTTACAAAACAGATTAATATCATCGAACTTGAAGGAACACATGCCAACGATCTTAGAGATAAAAGAGCACTTCTGGTAGATGATTTGTCAAAGCTTTTGGAAGTAGATGTAACGGAAACAATTTACGAAAACGGAAAATCCGATTATATCGTAACAAGCGCATCATTTCCGCTTGTAAACAGCTACGAAAGAAACCAATTGGTAATAAAAGCCGATGATGAAGGAAATTACTTCTCGTATATCTTTTACGATCCGGTTTCGGGAAATGCAACAGAATTTAATCCTGTGAAACAAAATAACGACGGAAAGCTTAAATCTCTTTTCGAACTCAGAGACGGCAATAACGGAGTTACATCTTACAGGATAAGAGAAAGTCTCGAAGAAAGCGAAGTTACTACAAAGACAAAAGACGGAATTACATACAATGGTTTCACACTGGGTGACGGAAGCGTAAGCGGCGGCTACACACTGGAAGATCAAAGTTATGTAAGAGTCCTTCGAGATGACGGAAGCTACGGCACAACCATTTATGCAAAGACATACAAAGAAGACAGCGCAGGTGCATATGAGCCGGCAGCGGATGCCATTCATTATATATATGAAACCGGTGAATACGTATTCGGTTCCGATATCCTTGCAGCACTTCAAAGCGAGTGCAGCGCGGGAGGCAAATTGGAAATAACATATACGGTTGCCGGAGAAGATGCAGCACTTTCCGAAGCAGCGGAAAAAACGGGAGTCTTGGGAGACCTGGCAATAAAAGAAAATCCGGCTCTCAACTACAAAGGTGTAGGTTATTACATCGACGAGCTGCAATCACTTAAAACAATCCTTATGATGGAGTTTAACTCATACCATCATCAGGGTGTCGACTTAAACGGAAATTCAACATTAACGGTGGATATTTACTGTATGGATAACGCAAATAACCTCTATGTTAATGAAGAATTGTTAAAAGACAGAACTTTAATGGCCACATCATCAAACAAACCTCAGGACGGGGTTGGAGATTCAAATCTCGTAAAGATGATGCAAGGCATTGAAGAGTCAAAAGTTTTCAAAGGCGGTACATGTTCGGAGTTCTTGGAAAGTTTAACAACAGAGATTTCGATGGACGTTAAGAAAGTCAACAGCAGATACTCCACATACTCAAGCCTTGGAAAGACAATCAAAAATCAAAGACTTTCGGTTTCGGGAGTTGATACCGATGAAGAAACGGCAAATCTTGTAAGATACGAGGAAGCCTACAACTTATCGGCAAAGGTTATTCAGGTAATGAATGAAGTATTACAAAGACTGATTGACCAAACAGGAGTATAAAAGTGCAAGGATGCAAACATACAAAAAGGATTTTAAAGATTATAGGAGGATACTTATATGAGAATCACAAACGGTATGTTAACATCCAATTGCCTTACAAATATCAACAGAAACAAATCTGAAATGGACAAGCTCAATACACAGCTTGCAACTCAGAAAAAAATTCAGAAACCATCTGAAGATCCGATTACAGCAATAAGAGCACTTCGTTATCGTTATACAAGCGCGGAAATAAGCCAGTATCTTGACAGAAATATCAAGGATGCCAATGGTTGGCTTGAAGTAACGGAAGATGCTTTGAAAGATACTCTCGGACTCTTGGAAGAAACAGTGGATTATTTTACACAGGCAAGTAACGGAACAAACGATTTATCAAATCGCCAGATTATTGTTTCAACACTTAAGAACTATAGAGCCCAGATGTATTCAAATGCAAATACGGATCATTCGGGAAGAACAATCTTCACAGGTTACAAAACAAATGATACGTATACATTTGAAAAACCGGCGCTGCAAACAAGCTATATGATTACCGAGCATTTTACACCGGACAGTATCGATAGCATAAATATAGTAAAAAGCGCTTGCGATATTTCGACGGATACGGTAAATGCAAATACCATTTCATCTCTTGATGTAAGCGGCTTTTCAACTTGCGACTATGTATCATATAACAGAATACGACTTGCTTACAATACGGTTGAGGATTGTGTGCCGGAAGTAAAATATACATCAGCTTCGGGTACTGAAAGTACAATGAGTGTAACGGCAACAAGAAAATCAACGGATGCAAATGCATATGATATCGGAGATGATGAGATCATTTATCTTAAAGATACGGGCGAGCTTATATTCGGAAAAAATACATATTCAAATCTTACAAGCGCAAAAGATATAGAGTTCACATATGCAAAAGTTGGATTTGAACAAGGCGATATAAAGCCGGAACAGTGCTTTGACTGTTACGAAATAACAGATTTAATAGACCCTGCAAAAGGCGCAAAGAGTCTTGCGGACATTACAGCGGACTTAGACTTGCTTGATTCGGAATTTACAACAAAGTATACATACAATCCGGATCAGAACATTTCATATACAATTAACTTTAATCAGGAATTAAACATAAACGCAATCGGTTCGAGAGTGTTTACGGCGGATATGACAAGAGATCTTGATGATGTTATAAATGCCACGGCAGCGGTAGCGGATCTTGAAGATATGATTGAATCTTTAAAGAGACTTCAGTCAAACTACGCGGAAGATTCCGAAGAGTATGCAAAACTTACAACTCTTATAGACATTAAGAATCAGGAGCGCGACTACGCCGAAGAAAAAATGCAGAAGCTTTTTGAAGCTTCTCTTACAAGATATAACAAACATTTTGACAGATTGACTCTTGAAAAAGCCGACATCGGTGCAAGAATGACAAGACTTGACCTCAGTAAATCAAGACTTGAGTCGCAAAAGACCGTAGTAACAACACTTAAGACAGAAAACGAAAGCGTTAAAGTAACCGATGTAGCGGTTGAATATGCAGCAAGCGAAGCAGTTTATGATGCATCACTTACGGCAGCGGGTAAAGTAATACAGAAATCACTTTTGGATTTTATTTAGAGTTTATTAAAACCAGGGAAGGAAGGGCGTAAATCATGAAGATTAACACCAGAATGTTTGGGGAAATTGAGATCGATGAAGAAAAAATCATTAACTTCGATTTGGGAATTATCGGATTTGATTTTCTTAAAAAATTTACTTTGATTCACGATGAGGACGAGGAAGATAATTCGGTTATCTGGCTCCAGAGTTTGGATGAACCTGCATTTGCAATGCCGGTTATGAATCCGCTTCTCGCAATGGACAACTACAATCCAAGCGTAGAAGACGAACTTTTCAAAAATATCGGCGAGACTGACGGAGACATAATTGTTTTTGTTACTCTTACGGTACCGGATAAGATCGAAAACATGACGGTAAATCTTCGAGCTCCTATTATAATTAATCCGAAAACCCGTAAAGGTTGCCAGATTATTGTGGAAGAGACGGAGTACTTGGTTAAATACCCTGTTTACGAGGCTTTAAAAGCAAACAAACAGAAAGGTGGTGAGTAGCCTTGTTAGCATTATCAAGAAAAAAAGGCGAGTCGCTCATCATCAATAATAATATAGAAATTACTATTTTAGAGATTAAGGGTGACCAGATAAAAATCGGCATCGATGCACCTAAGTCAGTTCCTATTTATAGGAAAGAAGTTTATCTCCAAATCCAAGAAGAAAACAAGAATGCCATGAATTTAGATGGAATCGATGCATTGAAAAAACTGTTGAAATAATTTTTTGAAAAAATTTTCGTTTAGGGGTAAATTTTTGATTCATATCTGCCGATAAAGACAGTAAGAAAGTATTAATGTATCTTTTAGGGACCAAAAATTTACATACGGAGGTGTAAACTATGGTAATAGAACCTATTAACAACGGTGCAAGTGCATATCAAGGAAGAGTGCAAAACGTTGATAATCAGCAAGCAGCGGTTAAAGAAGCAAGCAAGTTTCCGGGAACGGCTGACAAATCTGACGGTGCTAATGTGGTTGCTAAAAAGGGCGACGATCCTGTAGAAATCACAGAAAAAATCGGCGAAGAAATCAAAAAGGCTATTGAAAACATTAACAAACACGCCGCACATACCTCAGCACAATTCACTTATCACGAAGACTCAAATAAAATAACGGTGCAAATTATTGATACACAGACAGAGGAAGTTATAAAAGAATTTCCGGCTGAAAAAACATTGGATCTTGTATCAAAAGCATTTGAAATGGTAGGACTTGTTGTTGACGAACAAAGATAAATCTTTATCGTCAAGCAAAAGGAGGACTAAACGATGGGTATTAGATTATCGGGACTCATGTCAAATATGGATGTTGAAGCATTGGTAAGCGACCTTGTTTCGGCATATAAATATAAAAAATCAACAGTTGAAAAGAAACAGACAAAACATGAATGGAAACAAGATGCATGGAAGTCAATGAACTCGGAAATATACAGTTTTTATACCGGTTCACTTGCATCGGCAAAATTCCAGTCTACATATCTTAATATGAAGACAACAAATGTTTCGGATGCAAGCAAAGCAGACGTAAGCGCGAACGGAGCTGCAGCAAACGGCACACAGACACTTGAGATTTCAAGTATAGCAAAGGCTTCATATCTTACAGGCGCAACACTTACGGGTGTTGACAAAGATACGAAATTAATCGAAAGCCTTGGAATGAGTGCAGGTTCCATTAATGTTTTGGATAATGAAGGAAACGTTAAAGGCACGATTACTATAGATGAAAATACAACAGTTTCAGATTTTGTAAATCAGCTTCAGACGGAAGCCGGTTTAAAAGCAAGTTATGACAGCAAATATAACAGAATTTTCATAAATTCTTCATCTACCGGAGATTCAAGCAACTTTAAGTTTGATGTTTCCGACACGGCGGCACTTGAGAATCTTTCCAAGCTTGGTCTTGCAACAGCCGATAATTATACAGATCTCGGACAGGAAGTACCGGCAGCAAAAACACTCGGTGCATACCAAAAGGGTACAAACTGCGTATTTAAGCTTAACGGAGCAGATTTTGAATCCGAGACAAATACAAATACGGTTAACGGTCTTACAATTACAGCTAAGGCAAAAACCGACGGCGAGATTTCTATCAGAACGGAAACCGATTATGATAGCATCTATGATAACATTAAAAAGACATTTGCGGAGTTTAACAAATTAATCAATTCCATGTCGGCAGCATACAATGCCGAGAGCGCAGGAAAATACGAACCGCTTACGGATGAAGAAAAAGAAAAAATGTCTGATGATCAGATTGAAAAATGGGAAAAGAAAATAAAAGATTCCCTTCTCAGACGTGATTCTACATTAAACGGTGTTATGGAAGCCATGACAACAGCTTTTTCACAGACATTGGAAATCGAAGTCGGCGGAGAAACAAAGAAATTATCACTTGCAAGCTTTGGTATTCAAACAGCAGGTTACTTTGTAGCAGCCGATAATGAAGAAAAAGCTTATCATATTGACGGAAATAAAGATGACAGTTTGTCGGCAATGAATACAGATAAGCTTATGGCAGCTATTAAAGAAGATCCCGAGACAGTAGCAAAATTCTTCAGTAAGCTTACAGAAGGCGTTTATAACGCTCTCGGTAATAAGATGAAATCGACAGAGCTTTCAAGTGCTTATAAAGTATACAATGATAAGCAGATGGAAAGCGAAGCTACTGATATCAAGAAAGAAATCGAGAAGTGGGAAGACAGAATAGCAGATTACGAAGATTATTGGTATAAAAAATTCACGGCGATGGAAAAAGCATTGGCAAACCTTCAGTCAAGCCAGAGTGCCCTTTCAGGATTGCTTGGTGGTTGACGTTAAGGGTTAGGACATAGTATTATTTGGATTAGGAGGAATTGACCATGGTAAACAGAGGATATTCAGCTTACGCAAACACTAAGGCAAACACAGCATCACCGGGAGAGTTAATCCTTATGTTATATGACGGAGCGATTAGGTTTGGTAACCTTGCAATGGATGCAATCGAAAAAAAGGAAATCGAAAAAGCTCACATTAACATAGTAAAAATTGAAAATATTATCAAGGAATTCCAAGCATCACTTGATTTCAAATATCCTGTGGCAAAAGAGTTCAACAATGTTTATACATATCTTCTTCAAAGACTCATTGAAGCAAATATGAAAAAAGACAATGAGATTATGGAAGAAATTATGGGACATTTAAGAACAATGAGGGATACCTGGAAAGAAGTAATGAAACTTTCAAAGCAGGAAAAAAAAGTGGTTTAGACAATAATAATGAATGATAATAATACTTATATCGATATTTTAATCGAAAGCCTTATTAAAAAATCGAAAGTACTTGATGAAATTGCGGAATTAAACGCAGATCAGGTTAAAATTTTTTCAAGCGCTCACCTTGATTTTGATGAGTTTAAAGAAACAGCGGACAAAAAAGGTGAGCTGGCTGAAAAATTAGACAGTTTGGATGACGGCTTTGAGGATGTATATAATAGGGTAAAGGAAGAGTTACAAAATAATAAAGACGCTCACAAGGATCAGATTATTAAGTTAAAAGCACTTATTAAAGAAATTACCGACAAGAGCGTGAAAATAAGCGTTGAAGAGAAGAAAATCGACTCTTTGGTTCACAAGAAAATGAATGAGGAAAGACGTGATATCAAAAAGAGAAAAGATTCCAATCAGGCTATGAACGCTTATCAGAAGGAAATGAACAAGATTGATACAATCAATCCGCAGTTCATGGACAAAAGAAATTAGTTTCGCCAAGGCGAAAAACCGCAAATATGCGGAATCAAAGAGATAGTAAAATGAAATTTTAAAAAACATTACAAAAAAATTTCATTTTAGCTATAAAGTAATCGGATGTAATGGCCGATATAAAAGATATAAAATTTAATAGGGTAAACCGGGGACAGGAAGTTACCAGATTTACACACCATCTCAAGTGGAAAGGATTCCACTATCATCAATTTCAAGGAGGAAAAAACTATGGGTATGGTCGTACAACACAATCTTACAGCACAGAACGCTAACAGACAGTTAGGAATCACAACAGG